>SBFZ01000130.1 GCA_006227095.1 Bacteroidota bacterium
GTATTTCTTAAGCATTGCAACCAGATGCGGGGTGATTCTCTGGGGCAGAACCACCGGCACCTTGGTGCCTATTCGCAGTATCTCGATATGCCTGATAGCCCTGAGGTTCGAGAGAAGATACTCCAGCTTGCTGTCATTCATGGTGAGGGGGTCACCTCCGCTGATGATGACATCGCGTATCTCGGTATGTTCACGGAGATAGTCAAATGCCAGTTCCCATTCACCTTTTGTGAGATGGCCCAGTTTACCCACCGAATGGGAACGGGTGCAGTACCTGCAGTATGAAGAGCAGAACTGAGTCACCGTAAACAGTGCCCTGTCAGGGTAACGGTGAATAATGCCGGGAACGGGACTGCTTCCCATTTCGTTGAGAGGGTCAGCCTTTTCAGCCTCGGTAATTATCAGCTCATCACTCGTCGGGATCATGGTTCGCCTGAGGGGTGACCATGGTTCAGAGTCATATATAAGCGAAAGGTAATATGGTGTTATCCTCAGCGGCAGCCTGCCTTTAAGCCTGTTTAGAGTGTGGACTTCGTCATCGGTCAGTGTCATGACACGTGACAGGGCTTCGGCAGAAGTGAAAGAGTTGCGCAACTGCCAGCGCCAGTCATTCCAGGAATCATCATTTGCAAGGGGGAAGTAGCGGCGTATGAATTCCGAACTCCGGTTGCTAACTAAACGATCGTGGGATCCGACCTGCGGGAAGATCATGGTACCCGCGCCAGGTTCTTCGTCAGAAGAACAACCCATGAGGCGGCTCTCAACATGAGCAGCCGTTGCCTCTTTCCTGTTAGCGTTCATACTTCGGTAAAATAAATTACCTTTTTTTCTGGTTGTTAATTATTCGTTTTGGTTATTAAAAAGTTTCATAAAATTTCCGCTAAGTTATTAAATGGATAACCTGCGATATTTCCTCCGGGCAAAAGATATCAACATGCAAATAAAGCCTGATAATATCTCTGTTTCAATTTCATAACCTGTCTGAGCCTGAGTTATTCACCGCCCTTTTCCGGGTCATGGAAATGATGCCCTTATTTTGAGGCGCAAACATATATTAAATTCTTATATCAGGATATTTTTGAGCCATTATTTTCAGATTATTTTCAATCATCCGGTCACGCTGGTCAGCGCACAACTGCGTACGACCTGCATCTTCAGGGGTATTCATCACATAATCAATCAGTTTGTCTATAGTTGTCGTTGCCACGTGCATCCTTGTATCCGAGCTTGCATAGTAAACAAATACCGTACCATCATCATCGAGGATCCATCCGTTGCTGAACACTACATTAGAAACATCGCCAACTCTCTCTTCATCAAGTGGTTCAATGAAATGGCCGGAAGGTCTTCTGATCACTTTCCATGGTTCTTCCAGGGATGTCAGGAAGAGGTAGAGCGTATACCGCAGACCGGCCGCTGTTCTTCTTACTCCGTGGGCAAGGTGTATCCAGCCATGCTCTGTTTTCAGAGGCGACGGACCCTGGCCGTTCTTCACCTCTTTAACAGTATGGTACTGCCGTGGGTCAACCAGTATTTCCTCACCCAGCACTGCATGTTCCATACTGTTACAGAATCCTGCAGAGATGCCGCTGTCACCCGTCTCAATGAAGCCTGACTGGGGCCGTGTATAGATCATGTATTTCCCGTTGACAAATTCTGGGTGAAGGACACAGTTCCTCTGCTGGGCAGCTTCAGACTTCAGGTCATCAAGCCTTTCCCAGTTGTCGAGGTCCCTTGTCCGGGCAATGCCGCAGCTGGCAAGGGCTGCTGACGAGTCATCGGGTTTGCTTTTGTCCTTTCGCTCTGCGCAGAAGAGGCCGTAGATCCATCCATCCTCATGTCGGGTGAGACGGATGTCATAGACATTCATCTCGGGGTCACCGGTGACCGGCATGACAATCGGGTGGTTGCGGAAACGCCAGTGGTCGATACCGTTGGGGCTCTCTGCAATGGCAAAGAATGACTTTACGTCAAACCCCTCGGTGCGGATGGCCAGGCAGTACTTTCCCCCATGCTTTATTGCCCCTGCATTGAAAGTGGTATTGATGCCGAGCCGGGTCATCAGGTGGGGGTTTTTGCGGTAATCGAGGTCATATCTCCAGAATACCGGCGTATGGTCACGGGTGATGATGGGATACAGGTACCTGTCGAAGATACCGTTGCCACCTTCCTGTTTCTGGTTGGGCCTTGTGATGAGCTTTTCATGTTCATCAAAAAGCCGCTTTACTCCATTGTCAAATTCCTTTTCTGTCATGTGTCCCGGTTTATTTCGGGGACAAATATAACGGATAACGCAAATGATGATGCGTGATTGCGTTGAGGATAGGCTGATCCGTAAACTTTTATAAATTGCATTGTCATAAATCAATATCGTAATCATGAAAAAGTTGCTGATTCTGCCATTTTTCCTTCTTCTTCTTATTGTCACATCATGTGGCGGAGGGCCTCCGCAGGGTGACTATATGGTTGTTGCCTATGTTGCCGGGTTCCGGAATTTTGATTTTTCGTCCATTGATGCATCGAAACTTACGCATATAAATTATGCCTTTGCCAATATTATCGATGGTGAGGTGAGGTTCGGGAGCGAGGCAATTGACGATACCGAAATGAACGTGGACGATCTCAGGGAGCTTTCTGCGCTCAGGAAAGTTAACCCTGACCTTAAGATACTGGTCTCTGTTGGGGGATGGGGATGGTCAGGCAATTTCTCTGATGCAGCGCTGACGGATTCATCTCGTAACCGTTTTGGTGCCAGCGCAGCCCGGTTCGTAAGGGATTATTCGCTTGACGGTATTGACATTGACTGGGAATATCCGAACCACCCGGGCGCCGGAAATACTTACAGACCTGAGGATGTTCACAACTTTACACTGTTGCTTGAGTGTGTGCGTAAACATATAGACTCCCTGGCCATGGCTGAAGGGAGGAAGGATAAATACCTGCTGACCATTGCAACGGGTGCCAGTGAGCACTATGCTGCCAATACTGAACTGGGGCCGCTCTCTGAGTATCTTGATTTTATCAATATCATGACATATGATTTTCATCACGGTGGCAGTACCCAGACAGGTCATCATGCCAATCTGTGGCTTTCCGAATGGGATGCAGCCGACGGTGATGCAACGGACAAAGCGGTGGAACTGCATCTTAAGGCCGGAGTACCACCTGAAAAACTGAATATCGGGATTCCGTTCTACGGAAGGATCTGGAGAGGAGTGGAGCCTGTAAACAACGGGCTGTACCGGGAGGCGGAAACCACCGGAGCCGGAATGCCATACGCGGAAGTCCTCAAAGCTCTTGCTGACCCTGCCTTTACAAGGCTTTATGATTCATCGGCTGCATCCCCTTTTCTCTGGAATGCAACTGACTCGGTATTTATCTCCTATGAAGATGAAGGATCCATTGCAGCCAGGATGGAATATATAAGGTCAAAGGGTCTTGGAGGAGTGATGTTCTGGGAATATACCGAAGATGTTGACGGCATGCTCCTGAAAGCTGTCGCAGATGGTTTGAAAGCAAGATAATTTTTTTCGGATCAGTCAGTTCGGTTAGCTGACGGATC
>SBFZ01000322.1 GCA_006227095.1 Bacteroidota bacterium
CAGGTGCTGTTCGGAGGCCTCGGGGCATCGGGCAGGCTGCCGGTAACTGTCAATGAGGACTACCCTCTGGGAACTGGAATTAAAACCCCCGGAAACATCCGGCTCCAGTATGGTTACCCCGAAAATGCAGGTCTCTCGTCAGAGAAACTGGTAAGCAAGATTGATTCCATTGTAAAGGAAGGGATTGATTCCCTCGCCTTTCCGGGGTGCCAGGTTCTGATAGCCAGAAAGGGGATCGTAGTGCTGAATAAATGTTACGGCTTTCATCTGTATGACAGCACGGAGGCAGTAAGCGAGGGTGACCTCTGGGACCTGGCATCTGTGACAAAGGTCTCTGCCGCAACACCATCCCTCATGCTTCTCAATGACCGGGGGCTGTTTGACCCTGACAGGACTCTGGGTTATTATCTCCCCTGGTTCCGTTTTTCAGACAAGAGAGACCTGGTGCTTCGTGAGATGCTTGCTCACCAGAGCGGGCTGAGATCATGGATACCTTTCTGGAGAAACACCCTTGAAAATGACACCACCTTCAAACGGGGTGTTTTCAGTGATTATACAAACAGGCGGTTTGCACTCCCGGTTACTGACTCAATGTATATGAACAGGCACTACCTGAAGGAGATGTTCAGGGAGATACGTGACAGTCCGCTCGGTCAGAAAAAGTATGTTTATTCTGATCTCACCTTCATCCTGGCAGCGGAGATCATCGAGAGTCTGACAGACAGTACCATTGATAAATTTGCTCCTGCCAACATCTACAGGCCTATCGGAGCCTTCAATATAACCTACAAACCGCTGGAGAAATATCCCCGTGACCGTGTTGTTCCGACGGAATACGATTCCCTCTTCAGGCGTCAGCTCCTCAGGGGCACGGTCCACGATGAGGGCACTGCCATGCTTGGCGGTGTCTCCGGCCATGCCGGACTCTTTGCCACCGGCAATGACCTTCTGAAACTGGTGGAAATGTACCGCAGGGGTGGCGAGTATGGTGGTGTGAGGGTGCTCAGCAGCGATGTCCTGAAGGAATTTACCAGGGTACAGTACCCTGAGAATGACAACCGCAGGGCCCTTGGCTTTGACAAACCCCTCCTCGGCAATGACACCATTCCCCCGGAGGAGGCTTACCCGTGCCATTCAGCATCGCCCTCCAGCTTTGGCCACTCAGGGTTTACAGGGACATTCATCTGGGTTGACCCTGAACAGGAGATATCATATGTATTTTTAAGCAACCGGGTTTATCCCACCCGCAACAACAGCCACCTTTCAGACCTCTCCATCAGGGGAAGGATACTGCAGGCTGTGTATGATGCAATCGCAGAATAAAAAAAGCTGCTCTTCGCAGCTTTTTTTATCGTGTGCCCAGGACAAGACTCGAACTTGCACACCGTAACCGGCACCAGCCCCTCAAGCTGGCGTGTCTACCAATTTCACCACCTGGGCGTGGTTTCTGGTGCCCAGAACAGGACTCGAACCTGCACATCATTGCTGACACTAGTCCCTGAAACTAGCGCGTCTACCAATTTCGCCATCTGGGCAGATCCAGGATATAACTCAGTTTTTATCCTGTAACGCGGGCACAAAAATAAAGATTTTTTTTAATCCATGATTCACTTTGGCCAAAAGAGGGAAAAAAATAATTGAAGATTTCACTTTTATATATCTTTGATCCCCAAAATACGGTGTAATCGCTTTGGGGAGGTATCATACTGAATTCAGAAGATGAAGATATATAAATTTGGAGGGACCTCAGTAGGGAGTCCTGACCGGTTCAGGGCGCTGATTCCCATTATAAATGACGGTGAGCTAAAGATTGTGGTACTTTCTGCAATGGCCGGCACAACAAATGAGCTGGTTGAGATTTCAGGCCTCTTCTCATCGGGTGACAGGGCGGGCGCAGAAAACCTGACACAACGGCTTCGGTTGAAATACCATACCGTTGCCGGTGAGCTCTTCTCTGATATAAACTGGTCAGCCAGGGCACATGAGCTGATTGATGAACAGTTTGATTTCATTGTCAGCCTTTTTTCCCGCGATTTCAGCATGCATAATGAAAAGCGTATAGTGGCACGCGGCGAGCTGATCTCCACGGCACTCCTTCACCTCCTCCTGGCAGAAAAAGGGATAAAATCAATGCTTGTACCCGCTCTCAGATTCATGAGAATTGACAAGGATGGCGAACCTGACTATTTTTATATCAGGGAGAACCTGAAACGGGAACTGGCTGCTGTAACGGATGAAAAGATCATAATCACCCAGGGATTTATCTGCCGTAATGTAAATGGCGAGACAGATAACCTGCGCCGCGGGGGGAGTGATTACAGCGCTACAATCATCGGAGCAGCGCTTGGTTCCGGAGAGGTTCAGGAAATCCAGATATGGACTGACATCAGCGGCCTCCACAACAATGACCCAAGGTACGTTGATAATACCGTAGTAGTAAGGAGCCTCTCCTTCAATGAGGCAGCCGAACTTGCCTATTTCGGGGCTATTTTTTTTTTTTTTTTTTTTATCAACCCTGCAAGGATGAAAAATATCCCGGTAAGGCTCCGGAATACTATGGAACCTGAAGATGAAGGTACTCTGATCTCATCAGCATCGTCACTTGTTGATTATAAGGCTGTGGCTGCAAAGGACGGGGTTATTGCCATACGGATCCGTTCCGGCAGGATGCTGATGGCGTACGGATTCATGCGTCGTATTTTCGAGGCATTTGAAGCCTATAAAACGCCTATTGATCTGATTACTACCTCAGAAGTATCCGTCTCACTTATAATTGAAGACGCAACCCATCTTGATGACATACTGAAGGCCCTGAACGCAATTGGACAGGTGGAGGTTGAAAGAGACCAGACCATAATCTGTGTGGTAGGTGACTTCAGGCCTGATCGTGTCGGCTCAGCTCCTGAAATTTTCGAGGCCCTGAACGATATCCCCGTCAAGATGATATCATACGGTGGAAGTGAAAACAGTGTTTCCATCCTGGTCAATGCCTGTGACAAGGTGAAAGCACTGAGAGAACTCAATAAAAACTTATTTCCGGAAAAACAATGATCACTAAAGATATTGCCAGCAAGCTCAAGGCGCATCAGACCCCATTCTACTATTATGATACAGAGTTGCTTAAGGAGACACTTTCCGTTGTCTCAGGGGAAGCGTCAATCAGGGGATTCCATGTTCATTACGCTGTAAAAGCTAATTTCAACCCGGTGATAATGAAGACTATTGCCGGATATGGCATAGGAGCCGACTGTGTAAGCGGCAATGAGGTGGAGCATGCCATAGCATGCGGCTTCGCGGCCGGAGAGACTGTCTTTGCCGGTGTCGGCAAGAGCGACAGGGAGATTGAAAAGGCACTTGAACTTGGTATCAAGTGTTTCAACGTTGAATCAGCCGCCGAGCTGGAGGTCATCAATGAAATAGCCGGCAGGAAGGGTAAGGTGGCAGCCGTGGCGCTCCGCATAAATCCGAACGTGGAAGCCAATACAATTAAGCATATCACCACAGGAACAGATGAGAACAAGTTCGGTATCAGGATGGCGGAACTTGAGAGGGTGACAGGG
>SBFZ01000035.1 GCA_006227095.1 Bacteroidota bacterium
TCAGCCGCGTGGCAGCTGAATATGATGGTATGTACATTTCACATATAAGGAATGAGGATGATACATTCCTGGAGGCTATTGATGATTTCCTGAGGATACCCGGATCGACCGGAATAAGATCAGAGATCTACCATTTCAAGCAGGTGGGCCGTACCAACTGGGATAAACTCGGAAAGGCGGCGGCAAAGATTGACTCGGCACGTGCTGCAGGACTCCATGTCACCGCTGACATGTACAACTACCCGGCCAGCTCGACAGGGCTGGGAATCATCATGCCCGAATGGGTTCAGGAAGGCGGCTTTGACAAATGGGTGGCACGGCTCCGTGACCCGGAAGTGAGGAAGGTTGTGGCGCCGGAAATTATGAAGACCATTCTGCGAAAGCAGGGTACGCCTGAAAAGATTATTGTAATAGGTTTTGATACCGATTCTTTGAAATACCTCCAGGGAAAAACCATTGCAGAGATTTCTGCCATGAGGGGTACCTCTCCCGGCGAAACGGTGATGGACCTGATAATTGATGACAACAGTAATGTCTCAGCTGTTTTCTTTTCAATGTCAGAGGATAACCTCAGAAAGGAGATTGCACTGCCATGGATGAGTTTTGGATCAGATGGTAAGTCCATGGCTCCGGAGGGTGTTTTTCTGAAGTCGGCTACACATCCCAGGGCTTACGGCAATTTTGCCCGCCTGCTGGGCCGGTATGTCAGGGATGAGAAGGTAATATCGCTTGAGGAGGCTGTATATCGGCTTACAACACTGCCGGCCACAAATATGAAGCTTGACCGGCGCGGTGCCCTGAAGGAGGGTTATTTTGCAGACGTTGTTGTGTTTGATCTTTCGAAAATACAGGATCACTCGACCTTTGATGACCCGCATCAGCTTTCGACCGGAATGTCACATGTCCTTGTCAACGGAGTACAGGTATTGCGGGACGGCGTGCACACCGGCGCCATGCCGGGAAAGGTGGTACGCGGACCGGGATGGAAAAAGGAAGGTATGTGATTGGCCATGACAACACTGGAGGCCTCCGGGCCGGCGATTGAAGTGAGAAGCAACAATCGTTCAAACCTGTTTGACTTCAACTTCGGGCATGAGAAATAATAATTGCTTAAAACAGTACGGATTCTACTTCTGATAAGGATAAGAAGTCTTGTCTGAGGGATTCTCCTCATTGGTGATCACCCTGAACAAAACAGGATCCTTAAGCAGATCAGAAACCAGGACCGGTATACCGTCAAGCAGCACCTGGGCGTTCATGAACCTGATGCCGTGGCTGTAGTCGACATACCACCATATGTGTCCGCTGTATACCGGCTGAATGGGCTTCCCGTCAGTTTTGTGCCAGCCATAAATAACCACCCTGTCAGACCTTTCGGCGATGCGTGAGGAGATAATCACATCTTTCTTTATACCGGCAACAAGCTGGCCATACCTTCCGCCAGCCTCTGAAAACTGCTTCTCTACCTGTGCATTGTGGTCGGCAAACTTCTCCACGAGCTCGTTTGCATTTCCGACAGGCACGTAATTGAACGGCACAAGTTTTACCTCCGCATTAGCCCAGATATGGTCACTGAGTTTTGACGTAAGCAGTGAACCGCCAAAAAGATCTGCAAGCTTCTGTGCTGTCCCGGGAGTCATCGGGATACGGCAGAAATCGTCATCACTGCCTATTGACAGGTAGTCGGGCATTACCTCATACTCAAGAGTATGAGGCGTTCCGTTGAGGTCGCTGAAAACACCCTTCAGGGTTACGGTTTGCCTCAGAAATCCCGGAATATTTCCCGAGGCGGCAGCATGGAAAATCTCCTCTTCACGCTCTTCAACAGGCAGATCACTGATGCGTTTCATGAAATCCGACCCGGTTTCAGCTGAAGGATCACGTACTGGTATATTCAATCGTCTTACCGGGACAATGAGTGTGTCAGAAATAAGATCAGAATAAGCCCTCCTGCCGAAATACCGATAACCTTTCTGCTCATGCCTGGTTCCACTCAGCATACTGTGGATAAACCCGTTATACTCTACCTGCTGAGTGTGGAAAATTTTTCCTGCCGGGTTGGGTTTAAGTATGAATTCAATCCGGCGGTCCCGGGAATATGACCATATGAGGGAGTCACGCTCACGTCTCTTCATCGGGAATGACCTGGCAATGTAATCTCTCATTACACCGCTCCTGTACCATGTTCCCCCGGTGGGGGAGACAAGTGGTTTCCCGTTATATATAACCACGCTGTCATTGTATGCCAGGGTGCAGAGATACCTGTTTTTACCTGACCCCAGCCAGCTGACAATTTTCGGCCCGTATAATTCATCCTCCCAACCATAATTGCTGTCGAGAAATGCTATTCTTACCACCCTGTCAGGGATCCGTTCAACGGCATCCAGATAACTGAAAATAAATCTCCCTCCGCCGCTGTGACCGTTCAGAGCCAGCTCCGGATTCCAGGGTACAAAAAGAGCCGTTATTTCATCAACAATCCCTTTCACCTGCTCCTTGCTGTCAGGGGTACGTGAGCTCCATGCCGGCCAGCTCTTCAGGCTGTTCTCGAGGTATGCCACCACCAGGGTTCTGTCAGTAATGACCGTGCGCAGAAAGCGGGTCTGAGCACCTATATGCTGAATATCAAAATGCCAGTCATCACCTTCCTTCAGCTTTTTACCGAAGGTCTGTTCAATGGTATTCCCGTTGGGAAGTGCATAGATGACCAGAAGAACACGGTCATCCGTTTCAAACCCCGATAACGGTGCATTGATCAGAACCCTGGTTCCGGCTGACGGTGTTTCTATGACCATTTGCTGCTCGTCAAACAGGCCCGACGGCTTGAACCCGGGGAGTGGCTGAGCAGCAGAGACAAGTGTTATGGCTTTCAGAACAGCTATGGCAAAAAGGTTCTTTATCATTTACAAAGGCCATTTATATATTCCTCAAGCATTGTATAGCCGGAATGAGCTACTTTGTTCCTGTCTTCAGGATCCGACGGATCAAGCCCATTTTTATGTTCCCAGCTGTCAGGCATCCCGTCACCGTCAGTGTCAGTACGGACATCGTATGTCCTCAGCACCGGCCATCCTCCCACACTGTTCTGGGAGTCAATTATGCCTGTTCCTGCTCCATATGAGTCACCATAGGCACAATTTCGGCTCATGGTCTCACTTATAATCCGCGTGTCAATGATGTCACGTTGTGGCAAAGTGGCTCCGGCATCCCTTAAGACAGACCTGTATGCACGCCTGGCGCTTTCTGTCGTAACCGGGGCAAAAGGAAAAGGATTGCCGGAAATGATGGCCGCAACACTGGCATAATCACCCTCCACTCCTTTACGGTTGTCAGAGGTGACCTCACGGCTTCCCTCCATGTAGTTTCCGGCGATGTACCATACTGCAAGGGAGTCAAACGGTTCCAGGATCCGGGTTCGCACATCCTTCCTGGTGGCCGGACCGGGCCTGTAGTAGTTGTTTACCATGTTCTGCTGCCCCAGTTCTCCTCCGTAGGAGCTGTTGAAGCCCCAGTTGAAGATGACGTTGTTCCGGAAGTCAACAATCTCAGTCTCACG
>SBFZ01000379.1 GCA_006227095.1 Bacteroidota bacterium
TTATCTTTGACCAACCGTTCAGTCAAAAAAACGGTTTTTTATAGGGGGATATATTGGTTAACCGGTCATTCAAAAAAGTAAAAGGATGTCACCAAGAACTCCGGATCAGTTTGAGATGATGAGGGAAGAGAAGAGAAACCTCATTATGGACGTAGCCCTGGAACATTTTTCCAACCAGGGTTTCCAGGCTACAACAATAACCCATCTTGCAAAACATGCAGGCATTTCAAAGGGCCTCATGTACAACTATTTCAGGAGCAAGGAAGACCTGTTGTCCGCGATAATGGACAGGTCTGTGACGGAGGTTTACGGATATTTCAATCCTGATAACGACAGCCATCTTACCCCTGAAGAATTTGAACTCTTTATCCGTAAGGTGTTTAAGATCCTCCGGGAGAAAAAGCAGTTCTGGAAACTGCTCTTCAGGATAATGATGCAGCCGGGTGTTTATGAAAAGCTGTTCGGGGAGGAGTCCGGCTCATTAACCATTACACAACGACCCTTCAGGGAATACACCGAAAACATGATGAGCCTCCTGGTTGAGTATTTCCGCAGGAAGGGAGAGAATGCCGGTCCTGACTATGACCCGATGACTGACCTGCTTATGTTCATCAATGCAATCAAGGGTTTCGCCCTCACATCAATTTTCTCAGAGGAACATTACCAGGGGGAATACTTTGAGAAGGTCACGGATGCACTTATTAAAAGATACAAATGACGCCTGGAAGAGCCGCAACTGACATAATGATATGATAGCTGGATTAACGCAGGTTCAATAAGACCAGTAAAAATAAAAATTGACAATCTGATGAAACGAACTACAGGAAAGATAATCACAGGGCTCGCAATAGTGCTGCTGCTTCCGGCCGGAGGGCCGGCAATGGCACAGCAGCTGAGTGCAAAAGAAATTATCAAAAAAACAGATGAGAAGTTCAACGGCGAGCTATCGGGATACAGTGTCATGAGCATGACAATCGTACGCCCATCGTGGCAGCGAACGATAGAGTTCAAATCATGGGCGCTGGAAGATGACTATGCCCTCACCCTCATCACCGCACCGGCACGCGAAAAGGGACAGACCTTCCTCAAGAGGGGAACTGAGATGTGGAGCTGGAATCCCGCAATCAACAGGCTTATCAAGCTCCCCCCTTCAATGATGTCGCAGGGGTGGATGGGGTCAGACTATACCAATGATGATATCCTGAGGGAATCGTCAGTAGTTGAAGACTACACCCACACCATCGAGGGAGAGGAGGAGATTGACGGCCGGATGTGCTACATGATCAGGCTGACGGCAAAAGATGATGCCGATGTCCTCTGGAGCCATCAGATGTGGTGGGTAGACAAAAACGAATATATCACCCTCAAGGCAGAGCTCTATGATGAAGACGGTTACCTGGTCAGGACGGAGCGGGGAACGGATCTGAAAACAATGGACGGAAGATTCATTCCCACTACAATTGAACTGATCCCTGCCGAGGAGCCGGGCCGCAAAACCATCCTCAAAATAATTGAGGTAAAATTCAATGTCAGGATTGAGGAGAGCTTCTTCTCACAGCAGAATATGAAGACTATCAGATAGTATCAGTCAGATACCCTGTAGCAGGAAACCTGCAAGAACAGCAGCCTGCAGAAGGAATTGACTTTATTTCATATAAGTTCCGTCAGATCAATGAAATAAGAACAAAATAATGAAAAACCATCAGCTTGCCTGGAGAAATCTCTGGCGAAACAAAAGGAGGACTCTCATCACGGCCGCATCAGTATTTTTTGCAGTGTTTTTTGCGCTGGTAATGAGGTCGTTTCAGCTGGGGACATATGAAAAGATGTACAGGGATGTTATTGAATCCTACTCCGGCTACCTGCAGCTTCAGAATACTGACTACCTTGATGAATCAAGTCTTGACAACGGGTTTGTGCTTGAGCAGTCACTGACTGACCTCATTGAAGCTGACCCCAATGTCACCGGGGTTATCCCGAAGCTGGAGTCGTTCGCACTGGCAGCTGCCGGAAGCCGTACCCAGGGTGTTATGGTGATAGGGATGGATCCTGACAATGAGCAGAAGACTCTGAACATCAGGAACCGTCTTATCAAGTATCGTCTTACGCCTGAAGCATGCGAAATCCTTAAGGGCGAAAACCTGCCCGGCCGTACGGCAAAACTGATTGACGTTTTTGCCGGTGAAGCCTGGAATGATGATAAGACTCTTGTCTCTGAACTTGGCATAAGTAATGATGATTCGGCAGCTGTGATGCCTCTCTTCAGGAGGTATGCCTCACTCGACAACCGTTACCTCACCTCGGCAGATTCAGGCCGTGCGGTAATAGGATACGGCCTGTCAAGATATCTCGGTGCCGACCTGGGTGACACCCTGGTGATAATGGGGCAGGGTTATCATGGTGTTTCTGCCGCAGGTCTCTTTGTGGTAAAGGGGATAGTCAGCATGCCAAACCCTGAGATTGACAATGCTTTTGTATACATCACCCTTGCGGATGCCCAGTATCTATATGCGGCACCCGGGATGGTCACTTCAGCCATTATCAGTATCAATGAAACAGAAGACAGGGAGCTTTATGAAACACAACGGAGACTGAATGATTCATGCAGTGACGGGCTGGTCATCCGGAACTGGAAGGAGATGAACGCCTTGCTGCTGAACCAGATGGAGGCTGACAACAAGAGCGGCGCCATAATGATAGGCATCCTTTACCTGGTGATAGCCTTCGGGGTATTCGGCACCGTACTGATGCTGATGGCTGAACGGAGAAGGGAGTTTGGCATGCTTGTTTCGATAGGCATGCAGAGGAAGAAGCTGGCAGGCATAGTGGGCATGGAGATGCTCTTCATCGGGTTGCTGGGTGTGATGGCAGGGGTTGCCGCGTCGCTCCCCATCGTCTTTTACGGCTATGCAAGGCCCCTGCGCTTCACCGGGGAGATGGCAAAGATGTATGAGGATTACGGCTTTGAACCGGTGATGCCCATGCTTCTTCCGGATACCTATTACCTGTGGCAGGCGGTGATAGTACTGCTGATACTGCTGATAGCCATTGCCTTCAGTGTGCGGAGGATTTTCAGATTGAACATTATCAATGCTCTCAGAGCCTAATATAACACTAAGATGATAACATCCATTGCATGGAAGAATGTCTGGAGGAACAGGACCAGAAGCCTGACCGTGATAGCTGCCGTGACAGTTGGCGTATTTGCGGGGGTATTTGCCATGGCAGCAATCAACAGCTCTATTGTTCAGCGTATCGATGCTGCCGTAAATGAGGAGCTGTCACATATCCAGGTAAACAATCCCGGATTCAGGGGAAGCAGTGACATAGCCAGTGTGATAGCCGATCCTGACAAGGTAGTTTCGGTTCTCAAAAATACACCCGGAGTGACCAATATCACCGGGCGGGTAATCGTGAGGGGAATAGCCTCGACCTCTGCCGGGAGTACCGGAGTTGAGATAACGGGCATTGATACTGAGAAGGAGCAGCAGATGTTTACACTGAAGGAGCGTCTGATACCGGGCACGGGAAGCTACTTCGGAGCTGACACCAGG
>SBFZ01000261.1 GCA_006227095.1 Bacteroidota bacterium
ACAAGCGCAGAAAAGAAAATCCGTCCCCATCTTGTTTTTCTGCCCCCGTTGACAACCGTTGCAAAGCTTCTCTCATGAAGGGGTTTGACCAGAAATATTATTGCCAGGAATGCCAGGATAAACGGGAACACGGTAAGTGTAAATCCGAGGTTCAGGTTTACGCCCATTGCTTCGAAGTCAGGCATGCCTCCCTTCTGGGGAACTACGCCACCCACTGTGCTGGTCATCATTACGGCCAGAAGAGGGAGTGCTCCGATAAGATTTGAGGCAAGGAACGGAGTTATCACACCTATAAAATACCTCCAGAATGCATTCTTGCCGCTGAAGGGAGCTGTCACGAAGGGTGTCCCGCTGACTGTTTCAGGAGAATTATTGTTCAATTGATTGTACATTGCTATGATTGACTAAAATTCGGATCCGGGTCTTGCAGGGTAGTCTATTGAGTAATGAAGTCCGAGGCTTTCCTGCCTGTTCTGTGCCATTTTGATGACCAGGTAGCCTGCGGCAATGAGATTTCGGAGTTCAATAAGCGGCCTCGAGAGTATTGACCTCCTGTACAGATCCTCTGTCTCCTGGTACAGTATCTCGAGGCGGGTCTTGGCCCTGGCAAGCCTGAGATCAGACCTGACAATTCCCACATAGTTGCTCATTATCATTTGCATCTCCCTGTAATTCTGGGTTACAAGGATCATCTCCTCGAGGTGTGTTGTTCCATGATAGTTCCAGCCGGGTATCGTTTCCTCAAAGCCGAGGGCTGCAATACGTGCCGAGGCATCTTCAGCCGCCCTGTGTGCATATACGGCAGCCTCAATAAGGGAATTTGACGCAAGCCTGTTCGCGCCATGCAACCCGGTTGATGACACCTCCCCTATTGCATAGAGCCTGTCTATAGAGCTTCTGCCGTTCATGTCCACTCTAATCCCGCCGCATGAATAATGGGCAGCAGGCACAACGGGTATCATCTCACTGGTGATGTCAATCCCTTCCGACAGGCACTTCTCATGTATATGTGGGAAATGAGACCTGAGCTCCTCCCCGTCAAGGTGGGTACAATCGAGCCATACAAAATCATCACCGCGGAGCTTCATCTCATTGTCAATGGCCCTCGCCACAACATCACGAGGTGCAAGTGACCCCCTGACATGATATTTGGGCATGAACTTCTCCCCGTCGCTGTTGCGAAGCTCTGCGCCAAAACCCCTTAAAGCCTCTGTTATGAGGAAGGAAGGCCTTACATTGGGATTGTAAAGCGATGTGGGATGAAACTGGATGAACTCCATGTTCTCAAGCTTCCCGTTTGCCCTGTGTACCATTGCTACACCATCACCGGTGGCAACCGGCGGATTGGTAGTGGTGAGATATATGTTTCCGCATCCACCGGTGGCCAGCACCGTCACCCTGGCAAGGAATGTAGTCACCCTGCTGGTGGCAAGGTCTGCCACATAGGCACCGTAACACTCTATGTTGGTCCACTCCCGGGTGACATACTCCCCGAGGTTGTGCTGGGTAAGCAGGTCAATGGCAAAATGGTCTTCATAGATATGAATGTTTTTATGCTCCCGCACCTTCTCAATAAGTACCTTCTCGATTGCTGACCCGGTTGAGTCCTTATGGTGAAGTATCCGGTGCTCAGTGTGTCCTCCCTCCATGGCCATGTCAAGCGTGCCGTCAGGCTTCTTGTCAAAATCGACCCCCATCTCAATCATCTCCCTGATACGCGCCGGTGCCTCGCTGACAACCATCCTCACTACCTCCTCATTGCAGTATCCTGCCCCTGCAATCATTGTATCCCTGACATGCTTGTCGAAGTTGTCAGGTTCATACATGACGGCAGCTATCCCCCCCTGCGCATAGTTCGTGCTGCAGTCATCCATCTTTGCCTTGGTGATCACGCATACCTTTCCGTGTGCCGCAGCCTTGAGCGCAAATGAGAGGCCGGCTATGCCAGAGCCTATCACCAGAAAATCACACCTAACCTTCATACTGCTTTTTCAGAAACGAAAAGTAAAGATACAAATTGATTTCTGACTTGAGGCTCCGATTGTAAAACCGCGGATTTTAATATACTTTTGCCCGGTTACTATCACGGAGAACCTCACGATAATTATGGCTCAGGAAGATATCTTCAAAAAACTCGTCGCCCATTGCAAGGAATATGGTTATGTATTCCCGTCAAGTGAAATCTATGACGGCCTCGGGGCTGTCTATGACTACGGACAGTACGGAGTTGAACTGAAAAACAACATCAAGAAATACTGGTGGGACAGCATGGTGCTGCTCCATGAGAATATCGTCGGACTGGATTCGGCAATCTTCATGCACCCTACCATCTGGAAAGCCTCAGGCCATGTTGATGCATTCAATGACCCACTGATTGATAACCGCGACAGTAAAAAGCGGTACCGCGCCGATGTACTCATCGAGGAACACCTTGAAAAACTCAGTGACAAGATCGAGAAGGAGGTGGAGAAGGCCAGGGGACGATTCGGGGAAAAATTTGACGAAGCGCTTTACAGGTCAACCAACCCCAGGATACTTGAGGTGCGTGAAAAATATGATGCACTTCATGGCAGGTTTGTTGCAGCAATGGCCGGGCCTGACCTTGCAGAACTGAGGCAGATCATTGTCGACAACGGAATTGTATGTCCCATCTCAGGAACCTGCAACTGGACTGAAGTACGGCAGTTTAACCTGATGTTTGCCACAGAGATCGGTTCAACATCTGACGGAGCCATGAAGATTTACCTGCGCCCCGAGACGGCCCAGGGAATCTTTGTCAACTTCCTCAACGTACAGAAGACAGGGCGGATGAAGCTTCCCTTCGGGATAGCCCAGATAGGCAAGGCCTTCAGGAATGAGATTGTGGCACGTCAGTTCATCTTCCGCATGCGCGAGTTCGAGCAGATGGAAATGCAGTTCTTCGTGAAACCGGGGACCGAGCTTGACTGGTTCAGCCACTGGAAGGAGGCCAGGATGAAATGGCACAGGGCTCTCGGTTTCGGCAATGACAACTACCGGTTCCATGACCATGACAAGCTTGCCCATTATGCGAATGCCGCAGCCGACATAGAGTACAGGTTCCCCTTCGGCTTCAAGGAGGTTGAGGGAATTCACTCCCGCACTGATTTTGACCTCCGTCAGCACCAGGAATACAGCGGCAAGAAAATGCAGTACTTTGATCCTGAGAAAAACGAATCTTATATCCCTTATGTGATTGAAACCTCAATAGGTGTTGACCGGATGTTTCTGCAGGTAGTTGCCGCCTCATATTTTGAAGAGGACCTCACGAAGGAAGACGGCACACCCGACAGCAGGGTGGTGCTTCGTCTCCCTGCAGTGCTTGCCCCCGTTAAGCTGGCAGTGATGCCGCTGGTGCGCAAGGACGGCCTTCCCGAGATCTCACGAAGAATCATCAATGACCTGAAGTTTGATTTCAACTGCCAGTATGATGAGAAGGATTCGATAGGGAAACGGTACCGCCGGCAGGATGCCATCGGAACTCCCTATTGCATCACCATTGACTACCAGACGGCTGAAGATGAGACTGTGACCATCAGGTACCGGGATTCAATGGCACAGGAGAGGGTGCCGATAGCACAGCTGAGATCAATTATCTCCGATAAGGTCAGCATGCAGGAACAACTGAAAAAGCTCTGAAATGAGATCCAGGCCGTCAAAGGTTCTGATCATAACCTACTACTGGCCCCCCAGCGGAGGGGCCGGAGTGCAGCGATGGCTCAAGTTCACCAAATATCTTCCATCAGCAGGATGGATACCCGTCGTACTCACCGTAAATCCTGAATACGCCGCATACCCTTTCAGGGATGAGTCGCTTTACGGTGAGATCCCCGTTGACGTTGTGGTACACAGGACAAAAGCACTGAATTATTTCGCTCTTTATAACAGGGACCCGTCGAAGATACCCCACGCAGGCTTTGCCTCAGGTGAGGGCAAAGGTTTCAAGAGCTCCATCAGCCGCTTTGTCCGCGGGAACTTCTTTATTCCGGATCCGCGCCGCGGATGGAACAGGTATGCATACCGCAAAGCCTGTGAGCTGATAAAATCAGAGAACATCACCCACATCATAACCACCAGCCCTCCGCACTCGACCCAGCTGATCGGGCTGAGGCTGAAGCGTCGATTCCCTCATCTGAAGTGGGTTGCTGACCTGCGTGATCCATGGACGGATATCTATTATTATGACATGTTCCGCCCTTCGCTTCCTGCAAGGATGATTGACAGCGAACTGGAGAAACGGGTGCTGACCAGGGCTGACAGAATAATAACTGTCGGGCAGACCCTGGCGTCAGCATTCGCTGAAAAGGCTGAAATTGTTGCAGGCAAGACCGATGTATTGCCCAATGGCTTTGACGAGGAAGACTTCCAGGGGGTGGCAGCCACAGTTCCGGAGAGATTTACTATAACTTATGTCGGAACACTCTCTCCCGCCTACCCTGTCATGGGACTCATCGGTGCTTTAAAAAACCTGAAATTCAACAACATGCCGGCGGCACTACGGATTGTGGGCACAGTTCCTGAAGAAATCAGGAACCAGTTTCCGGCGGACGAAGATGGCCTTGTGACTGAATTCATAAGTTACTGTGAGCATCCCGAGGCCATTGGGTATATGATGAGTTCAAGCATGCTCCTGCTGATTATCCCGGATCACAGGTCAAACAGATCTATACTTACCGGAAAAATATTCGAATACCTCGCAACTGAAAAACCTATCCTTTTTCTCGGGCCGGAAGACGGAGATGCCGCACACCTGCTGAAGCTCTGCGGCTACCAGGGTATATTTGACTACAATGATTCACAGGGTATAAGGGATTTCATCACCAGGGTTGCTGAAGGAAAGACGGTGAAACGGAGCGGACATCATCTTGAATACTCGCGCCGGGCACTTTCAGTAAAACTGGGTGAAATTCTTGACAGGCTGGTATAGTCGTCAGTCACCTTGAAGATAAATAACTGTATCCTGCTGCCGGTCAGGGTTTTTCCCCTGGCTGGAATAGGCCAGTGCTGGCAATGCCCTTCCTGTTTCCACGCTAAGGCTTTTTCCTGAACCTTGAAAGAATGCTGTCAGCAACATTATTCAGATCCTCCGAGAGCTTCCAGAACCACATTCCGGCAGTAAAAATCAGGGTAACGATGGCACTCCTGACCAGAATGTCAGCGATGAGTGGGATCTGGGGCATAAGCCATCCGGCTGTCACCGCCACGATGCCCACGAGGGTTATTTTCAGGTGCACGATCCGGTAAGGCCATAGGCCGAACCTTTTCCCGGTAAGCACAACCCCGAGCATGCTGTAAATAATATTGGAGATCATGGCTGCAAGCGCTGCCCCGGTAATCCCGAGCATGGGAATAAAAATCATGCTGCAGCCGACAAAGAGTGCTATCAGGATGAACATCAGCCAGGTCTGATACCTGTACAGTGAGGAAGTGCTCAGTACGACACCGTTGACACCGGCTGATCCGCTAACCAGGTTGCCGAGGCTTATCAGGATGATCACGGCAGCCCCTGTGGAGTATACATCCGGAAGGAGACGGAATATGTTTTCAATGTTTACCAGGAGACCTATGAAGATCAGCAGACCTACAGCGTACTGGCTTATGCTGCTGCGCACATACATGTCATCTATCGTCTCAAGGTCATTCTTCTTCCATGATTCAGCAAGGAAAGGAATTGAAATCTTTGACACAGACCGGCCGGGCAGGGTGATCAGAACGGCAAAATAGGAGGCAATTGAGTAGATCCCCACCTCAGCCTCGCCGAGATATGTGTTTATGAAGAGCTTGTCAAGAGTGGTCAGTACCACAGTACTGATCCCGGTGAGTATTCCGAAAAGTGAAAGGATAATAATCTCGCGCTTCAGGTGCGGATTTATGAATCCGGGTTCAAGCCTGAGAGATATCTCTCCCCTTTTCAGCAGGCTCAGGAAGATGATTATCAGGGGTATTCCCTGTGAGACGATATATCCGAAGACATAGCCGTCAAAATCAATCAATCCTGCCCAGAAGAGGCAGATGAGGACAAAGTTGAAGACCCTGAAAAGGAATTCCCTGAGGAAAGTGCCCAGAACGGCATCATAAAGAACCTTGTTGTAATTGTCAAGAAGATTGAAGAGTACCGTAACCAGCAGCAGCGCAGGAAGATAGAATGAATATTCGGCGATAAGGGGGGAGCGTTCCATGTTAGCCTCCTCAAAATGAGGTGCATAGAACTTCAGAAAAATCAGCGCAGCAATGAACCCTGCCAATGTAATCACAAGCGACAGTCCCAGGAAACCATGGTGTCTTCCGCGGCCATCCCTGAAATAAGGAAAAAGCCTGTTGATGACATTGGTGAAACCGAGGCTGGAAAACTGGGCAAGCATGGTCGCAAATGACAGAAGCAGCTGAACCACGCCTATCTCTCCAACAGTGAAAATCCTTGGAGAAAGGAGAATGATATTTACAAAACCAAGCAGGGCTCCCAGGTAAGACCAGGCGGTCCCTCGTATTGTCTGCCTCTGTACTATACCCATGTTACTTTGCTGCTCCGGCAAATGTATAACAATATACTCATTTGATTTAAGGAACAGTTGGTGTATTTTTGTCGGATGATTCCAAACCGGGAAAAACCCAGCCAAAGCCCTGCCAATGAAACTGAGCACCTTTAAATCAGCCATGCCGCACCTGATTGCGGTACTTCTCTTCACCATAGTATCATTTGTCTATTTCTACCCTGTCCTCGAGGGGAAGAAGCTCAATGCCCATGACACAAAGGTATATGAGGGATCATCCAAAGAGATAAGCGATTACCGTGACAAGTACGGGCATGAGCCTCTGTGGACCAACTCCATGTTCAGCGGAATGCCGGCTTACCTGATCTCGGTATTATATCCGGGCAATCTCTTCAAGCATCTTGACAACCTCCTGAAGCTGTACAAAACACCTGTTGCCGCTCTTTTTCTCTCAATGCTCGGGTTTTATATCATGCTTCTGTTTTTCAGGGTAAATCCATGGCTGGCGATGGCAGGAGCAATCGCATATGGGTTTTCGTCCTACCTGTTCGTTAGCCTCTCTGCGGGGCATAACACAAAAGCCTATGCCATGGCGTGGATGGCACCGGTAATAGGTTCGGTGGTTTATTCCTTCCGAAAACATGCTCTCATCGGAGCCGCGCTCTTTTCATTGTTCCTCACCATGCAGATTATGGCAAACCACTTCCAGATCACCTACTATACCGGAATAATAGTACTGGTATTCGGGATATTCGAACTTGTCCATGCTGTAAAGGAAAAAATATTGCCGGGTTTCCTGAGGACACTTGGTCTGCTGGTGGTTGGTGCCCTGATAGCCTTCAGTGTCAACTTCGCCCCGCTCTACTCCACCTGGGAGTACAGCAAGGAATCAACACGCGGGAAAAGTGAACTGTCAAAGGCCGAAGGGACAAATGAGACCGGACTTGACAAGGAATATATTACACAGTGGAGTTACGGCATTGATGAGTCACTCACTTTCCTTATACCAGGGTTCCGGGGTGGAGCAACAAAGCCATTCGATACCGATTCTGAAACGGTGAAAGCACTGAGAAAAAACAACCTGGGGCAGGCACAGGGTCAGCTCTTCATGTACTGGGGCAGGCAACCCAGTACCAGCGGTCCGGTCTATTTCGGTGCAGTGGTCCTCTTCCTTTTCATCCTTGGACTGCTTATAATCAGGGGGAGGGAGAAATGGTGGATTCTGACGGCTGCATTGCTGTCACTTGTACTCTCATGGGGCAAGAACCTAATGCCTTTTACTTCCCTGTTCATCGATTTCTTCCCCGGATATGACAAATTCAGGGCTGTCTCAATGACACTGGTAATGGCCGGAGTGCTGGTGCCGCTGCTCGGATTCCTGGCGCTGCGCGAGATATCTGAAGGTGTTGTGAACAGGGAAAAGGCAGCGAAATCAGTCCTGATAGCAGCCCTGATAACGGGCGGACTGGCATTAATATTCCTTCTTTTACCGGGTCTTGCCGGGTCATTCCTGAGGCCTGACGAGAACGCCCTTCCTGATTCACTGGCCTGGATTAAGGAAGCCATGATCTCAGACAGGAAAGCAATGCTCCGTACCGATGCCCTGAGATCAGTAGTATTTATCTCGGGCGGAGCCGCCCTGATATGGTTTTATCTCAGGAACAAGCTTAAGCCTGCAGTTGCTCTTGCCGGGCTGACACTCCTTTTCATCGTTGACCAGGTGCCGGTTGATGCCAGGTTTTTGGGCAGCTCAAACTTCGAGACAAAAAGAGCTTCCGCTAACTCCTGGGCACCAACGGAGGCTGACAAGGTAATCCTCAACGACCAGGGAGAACACCGCGTCCTGAACCTTACCGTCTCGGTATTCAATGATGCCTCAACATCATACCATCATCACTCAATTGGTGGCTACAGCGGAGCTAAAATGAAGAGATACCAGGAACTGATAGAAACCGGTCTTACAGATGACATCAACTCGCTGATAACCAGTCTTCGCAGCGCCTCATCGATGGAGGAGGCAGAAGGAGTATTGAGGAATCTGCCTGCGCTCAACATGCTGAATACCAGGTATATTATACTTGATCCGGGGTCTGCGCCCCTGGTTAACAGGTATGCCGCCGGCAATGCATGGTTTGTTGACAGGGTTACCCTGGTTGAGAATGCCGATGCCGAACTGCTGGCTGTTAAAACAATAAATCCGGCTGCCGAGGCCGTTGTCGACAGGAGGTTTGCAGACATGGTCGGCACCCTTGAATCAGCCGGAACTCCGGGTGATACAATATTTCTTACCACATATGAGCCTAACCTGCTTATATACAAGGCAGAACTGGATGCTGAAAGAGTAGCAGTCTTTTCAGAGATATACTACAAATACGGATGGAAAGCATTCATTGACGATACTCCTGCTGATCATTTCAGGGCAAACTATGTGCTTCGGGGTATGACGCTTCCCGCAGGAAGCCACACCATAACATTCAGGTTTGAACCCGAGTCATACAAAACAGGAAACAGGGTATCCCTGGCAGGATCAGTCCTGCTCCTGGCATTTCTTATACTTGCAGCCCTCCCGATGCTTACAAAGAAACGCGGTGATGCCTGAGGAGAATGTTACCCCGGAAGGCCGGGCATCAGGTAATAATGACAGTCAGACATCAGCAAGGATGACCATGGCTGTTTGCCCGGTGTGCGCTTCCCCGGACACCGCTGAATTGTTCCATGCAAGGGATCATCTTGTCAGCAGCCTCGAATTTCTCATCAGGAAATGCCATTCCTGCGGCATGGGATGGACGGTTGATCCTCCATCTGAAAGAGAGGCGGGAGGCTACTATGCATCGGAGGAATACATCTCACACACAGACAGGAAACAGAGTATCTCCGACTACCTGTATCATCTTGCACGCAGTTTCATGCTTGGCAGGAAAGGTAACCTGGTTAGGAAGGTTACCGGTATGCGTGAGGGAGCGCTGCTTGACATCGGAAGCGGCACCGGTTATTTCGCAGCCTATATGCAGAAAAGGGGCTGGAAGGTAACAGGCATTGAGTTAAATGATGATGCCAGGACTTATTCAATTGAAAAGTCAGGTATAACTGCGATGGCACCGGGTGAGTTAAAAAATATTCCAACCGGGTCTGCAGATTGCATTACCTTCTGGCATGTGCTTGAGCATCTCTATGCTCCTGATGAATGGCTTGAAGAGGTTAAAAGGATTCTTTTACCTGACGGGAAATGCATAATCGCCCTGCCAAATTTTTCATCTGCCGA
>SBFZ01000173.1 GCA_006227095.1 Bacteroidota bacterium
GTCGCGTGCCACCCTCTTTGAAACCCTTTCGATAATGCGAAGTGTTGTCTCCACTCCCACATCTGACGAAACCAGAACCTCCTCCAGGTTGTCAAGGACCTCGTCGTCAATCCTTGATTTACCCGCGACAGCCCTAGTTAGTCTGGAAAAAACAGTTTCCCGGGTGCGGCTGAGCCCCCTGTCCAGAATCTCCTTTTCCTCTTTCCTGAATAATCCGAATAATGCCATTATCAAAATGTTGATCCCTCAAAAGTAAAAAAAGAGACGCACTTCCGGCGTCTCCTTTAATTCATGATCAGTTTCACTGACCTTATTTCTTTCCGAAAAAGTCCTTAACGTGGTCGTTATGAACGACTTCCTCCTTAAACTGGTATGCGCCGGTCTTTTCTGATCTCACCACCTTTATGCATTTGGTGAATGACTTGCCGGTTCCTGTCTTCAGTGTTGCTACAACTTTCTTTGCCATATCTCACTATTTATTTTATCTCCCTGTGAACAGTCACTTTCTTAAGAATCGGGTTGTATTTCTTTCTCTCAAGACGGTCAGGAGTATTTTTTCTGTTCTTGGTGGTAATATACCTTGAGGTGCCCGGCTGTCCGGATTCCTTGTGCTCAGTGCATTCAAGGATAACCTGCTGCCTGTTGCCTTTGCTCTTCTTTGCCATTTTCTCTCCGGTTTAAATTAATTGATAATGTAACCTTTTTCCTTTGCTTCCTTAAGCACCGATGCCAGTCCGTTCTTGTTGATGTTCCTCATTCCTGCTGCTGATACCTTAAGGGTGATCCACCTGTTCTCCTCGGGAAGAAAATACCTCTTCGTGAACAGGTTGGCCATAAACTTTCTTTTGGTCCTCCTCTTCGAGTGGGAAACATTGTTTCCTACCACTGCTTTCTTTCCGGTGACCTGACAAACCTTTGACATTATTATCCTTTTTTTACTTGTTCTGAAAACTCCAAAAATCGGTTCGCAAAATACGTGATTTTTATTCTATTAACCAAATAAATCATCCATTTTTTTCAAACAGACTGGCTGGAGCCTGGTTTAACGATTGATTATCTGTTTTCTAAGGAGGTTCAGAGCGGTATATGCCGAGCGTGAGATATTGATTGCCCTGTCATCTGCAAAGCGGTGTTTCTCAGCTATTATGCCCGCAGGTGACGCTATGGCAATCCATACTGTTCCCACAGGTTTTTCTGGTGTGCCTCCGGTTGGCCCGGCAATACCGGTAACAGCAATCGCATAATCGGTGGCTGTCAGCCGGCGAACACCCTCAGCCATAGCCCTTGCCGTCTCCTCACTGACGGCGCCAAACCGGCTGATGACGGCAGGGTCAACCCCCAGCACACCCGTCTTGATGATGTTATCATACGCTACCACTGATCCCCTGAACCATGATGAACTGCCGGGAACTGAGGTAATCAGGGAGGCTATCCTTCCTCCGGTACAACTTTCAGCAGTTGAGACAGTCAGATTATTGTCCAGTAATAGTTTACCAGCAACCTCCTCAAGTGTTACTTCATCTTCGCCATATATTACGTCAGGAATGACAGAATAGAGTTTTCTTACCTGCTCCTCAACGGTACGATGTACAGCAACACCGTCATCACCGGTGCCGGTCAGACGAAGCTTGATGACACCGTATGCGGGAAGATAGGCAAGTTTAACGGTCGCAGGCAATTCTGCCTCGAATACCTGCAGCCGTTCGGCGAGCTTCGCCTCGAAAGTGCCATAGGTCATTATGTTCCGGTGGATAATTGTCCTTCCTCCGGCCCTGGCAGCAACCAGGGGCAATACATGCTCCTGCATTATGTACTTCATCTCTGAAGGGACTCCGGGCATAGAAATGATAATCCTTCCCTCCTTCTCAAACAGCATCCCCGGGGCCGTGCCGGCACGGTTGGCCAGAACCACGCAGTTATCGGGCACCAAAGCCTGCCGGCGATTGTTCTCATTCATCTCAAGGTTTCGCCTTGCAAGCCTTTCGGTGACCTCCGCCAGCACCTCCCGGTCAATCACAAGGCTTGAACCAAAATACTCAGCCAGGGTTTGTTTGGTGACGTCATCACTCGTGGGACCAAGTCCCCCTGTGACAAGAACAAGCGGTACGCGTCCCAGCGCTTCATCAAGAGCTGTTATGATTTCCTCGCGGCGGTCTGATATCGAGGTTATACGGTTCACCCTTATGCCCCTCATGCTGAGCTGCATGCCTATCCATGCAGAATTGGTATCAACTGTCTGACCGATGAGAAGCTCATCGCCAATGGTGATAATTTCTGCAATGTTCATATCTTATGATGTCAGCAATTATGAGGAAGGCAAAATTATCAATATTTTGTGTCACTTTAACCACCCGAAAGGTATGAGAAGTGATCAGGAAATTATCGCCTCGGTGACGGAGTTCGTCAGGGAAGCCGTGAAGACCCATGACTCCGGGCACGGCTGGACACATATTGAAAGAGTTGTGAGGCTGGCACTGCATATACTTGATTGCGAGGGCCGGGGTGACAGGCTGACCGTGGAACTGGGAGCACTGATGCATGATGTGGGCGACCACAAGTTCTCGGCACATGACGGGCCGGCAGAGATAAGAAGAGTGCTTGGAAGCCTTGAGGTTGACAGGGAGGTGATAGACAAGGTAGTACTGATCAATGAAACAATCTCCTTTTCAAAAGGAAGGAAACCTGATCCCGAAAGTATTGAGCTTCAGATAGTACAGGATGCCGACAGGCTTGATGCCATGGGTGCCGTCGGCATTGCGAGGGCGTTCAACTACGGGGGTTTTAAGGGGAATGATATCTACGATCCGCGCGTCAAGATCACAAATCCCCCCCTAATGGCCGGAACCAGCTCACATTCGGCTTCAACCGTCCATCATTTCTATGACAAGCTGCTGCTACTCAGGGATCTCATGAACACTCCCACAGGCCGGAGGCTTGCAAACGAGAGGCACGACTACATGGTACGATACCTCGACCAGTTCTTCAGCGAGTGGAACCAGGGTCTGAAGAGCTGAAATTGCAGGCGATTGATATGTTTTTTAATATTATTTTTACAGTATCAAAATAAAAAACAGAAGAAATGTTCTACGTATTGCTGATTATCATTGTGGTTCTGGCTCTCCTGGCAGTCAGCCTGTACAACCGCCTTATCAGGCTCAGGAACAACAGGGAAAATGCATTTGCCGATATTGATGTGCAACTTAAGCAGAGGCTTGATCTCATACCTCAGCTGGTAGAGGCCGTCAAGGCATATATGAAGCATGAGAGTACCGTTCTGACGGATATTACAAAGGCCCGTGCAAGCGCCATTGAAGCAAGGGGTATTGACGAGAAAATTGCAGCTGACGGAATGTTAACATCGGCACTGCAGGGTTTAAGGGTTGCCGTGGAGGCCTATCCGGACCTTAAGGCAAGCACCAATTTCATGCAGTTGCAGGAAGAGATATCTGATATCGAGAACAAGCTTGCTGCCGCACGCCGGTTCTTTAATTCCGCAACGAGGGAATTGAACAATGCTGTGGAGGTCTTTCCGTCAAACCTGATTG
>SBFZ01000267.1 GCA_006227095.1 Bacteroidota bacterium
CCCTTACCCTTTATGATTGTGCCCAGTGTATAGAAGATAATCTTCATGTCAAGATAAAGGGAGACATTTTCAAGGTAGAGAATGTCATATGAAAGCCTTTCAAGCATGGTCTCCAGGTCAGAAGCATATCCCAGCTTGACCTGCCCCCAGCAGGTGATGCCGGGTTTGACAGCCAGCACCCTGTTGAACCACGGGGCTCTCTCCCTGATCTGTTCGATGAAGTGACTCCGTTCAGGCCTGGGCCCCACCAGTGACATTTCACCCCTCAGCACATTGATGAAGTTGGGGATTTCATCAAACCGGTGCTTCCTCATGAACCTTCCGAGAGGTGTGATACGGGCATCTCCCTTCACCGCCAGCCGGGGCCCTTCTGACTCCGCTCCTTGTTCCATTGACCTGAACTTGTATATCATGAAAGGCTTGCCATATCTCCCGATCCGCTCCTGCCTGTAAATCACAGGTCCTTTTCCTTCGAGCCTGATAAGTATGGCCAGCACAGCCATCAGGGGTGACATCACAATCAGGGCCATGGCTGCAAGGAAGTAATCAAGCATTACCTTTATCATAGACTGCCAGTGAGGCATCTCAGGGTAGGAGACCCTGAGAAGCGGAGTGGCATATATGGGACCTGCCTCTACATGACCCGATATCACCCCCCTCATCGACGGTACTGCCTTCAGAAGCACATCACGGTAACAGATGGTGTCAACAATTCCCTCTGTCAGGCCGTATTCATCCTCTTCAAGGGCAAGAATCACCTCGTCAGTCTCATGTTCCTCAATAATACTGACCAGGTTCTCAACAGGACCGAGCCATGGTACATTGCCTTCATTAACAGTATCTCTCCCGGATGTGGCGGTTACATAACCGGTGATCAGGTTCCCGGCGGGTATCTTTTCACCCATTATCTCACCTATCACCCGGGCTGCTTTTTCGCGGCTGCCGATGATAACCGTCCTGAACCCCGCTTCACGCCTGTGAATCTTCCCGGATACCATGGAGGTGATTATCAGCCTGGGTATATAGGTAAGAATGAACATCAGTAGCAGGAGAACCCCAAAAGACCTGTAGTAGGTTGAATAGTCCCCTACGGCATCATCCAGTACCAGCACAAAAAAGAGAAACACAACCGCTGCAAGGGTTATTACCAGCGATTTTCCGAATTCGAGAAGTCGTGACCGGCGGAGAGGATCAGAATAAAATCCTCCCATGGCAAACACAAAGAGAAAAAAGAATGGTATCAGCAATATCCCTGCGTAGAACTTGTTTCCCAGTTCCATCCGGAAGTATTCTCCGTATAACTCTGTTTCAATGAAGTATTTGCGAAAAAGATAAAACAGGCCCCATGCTACCGATGAGCCGGAAAAGTCGGCAAAAATGTAGGACAGTGCAATTTTCCGGGCAAACTTTTTCATCACTCATCGCAGGAGATATGCAAAGATATCTGTTATTTTTAGACCAAATTCATAGAATAATGATTGAAGAATCCTTCGAGGCGAAGGGATTGAGAAAGAGGCTTATCGGGGAGCTCCGCAGCAAGGGGATCACTGACGAACGGGTCCTTGAAGCAATGGGAAAGGTCCCGCGTCACCTGTTCATGGATGATGCCTTTCTCAGACATGCTTACCAGGACAAGGCTTTTCCGATAGCTGCAGGGCAGACCATTTCGCAGCCATATACCGTTGCCGTACAGACCATGCTGCTCAACGTCGGAAAGAGAGACAAGGTGCTTGAGATAGGAACAGGGTCAGGCTACCAGGCTGCCGTGCTGGCAGAGATGGGTGTTAAGGTCTATACCATCGAGAGGCAGAGGGAGCTTTACCGGAAGTCGCAGATCATGCTGAACAGCCTGGGATACAGGATGCATTTCTTCCTGGGTGACGGTTACCAGGGACAACCGCAATACGGGCCCTATGACGGCATTATTATCACTGCCGCCACCGCCGGTGTGCCGGACAACCTGCTCAGGCAGCTCCGTATAGGTGGCAGGCTGGTGGTGCCGAAGGGAGAGCGTGACTCACAGGTCATGACACTCTATCTACGCAAGGGGGAAGATGACTATGAGATCACAACACACGGATATTTTGTCTTTGTTCCGATGCTCCCGGGTATAGCCAACGGAAACGGAGAACAATGAAGAATGCCGTCCCAGGCTCCTGCCGGGAACGGAAAGCAAAATCCATAGAGACGATATTATGAAGATATTAAGGGCGGTCTTTTCACCAATAGAGGTAAACACATATATTCTGACTGGTAATGATGAAGAATGTATAATTATTGATTGCGGATGCTATGGCGTCGAAGAGGAGAAGAGGCTGGAAGAGATGCTTGAAGCCAGGCGGCTGAAACCGGTAATGCTGATTGATACACACTGTCACCTTGATCATGTTTTCGGTAACAGATTCATTCTGGAAAGGTACGGACTGAGACCGTGGTTTCATGAGGGAGACAGGCACAACTACCTGAATGCGCCAAAGCATGCCCTGATGTTCGGGCTGACAATGGAACCGCCGCCGGAGCAGGAGGGATATCTTACTGAAGGGGAGATGATATCAGCTGCAGGTGTGTCAATGAAGGTCATCGGTGTTCCCGGGCATTCTCCCGGGGGAATATCGCTTTACTCTGAAACTGACGGTGTGGTTTTTACGGGTGATGCACTCTTTGCAGGCAGCATAGGGAGGTCTGACCTGCCTGGAGGTGATCATGAACTGCTGATGGAGAGAATCAGGGAACAGCTCTTTACACTGCCGCCTGAAACTGCAGTGTACCCGGGCCATGGGCCGGCCACAACCATAGGGGAGGAGATGAAGAGTAATCCCTTTTTCACATGAAAACATGATGAATATGGTTTTTTTTGTTTTCCCCTTTATGCTATTTTCGCCTTGTCTTCATGACCGAATAACCAACTGAAAATAATATGACATCAGATCATTTTGTAAACCGTCACATCGGGCCGCGTGAGAGCGAAACTGCTGAGATGTGCAAGGCCATTGGTGTTGATTCACCCGAACAACTGATTAACCAGACAGTGCCTGCATCCATCAGGCTTGAGAAACCTCTCAACCTGCCGCCTGCAATGACCGAGTTTGAATATCTGGCACACATAAGGGAACTGGGAACACGCAACAAGCTGTTCCGGTCGTTCATAGGCCAGGGTTATTACGGTGTGGCTGTCCCGCCTGTCATAGTGCGCAATGTCCTTGAAAACCCTGCATGGTATACATCGTATACACCATACCAGGCGGAGATCTCGCAGGGAAGGCTTGAGGCGTTGCTTAATTTCCAGACCATGGTGGCTGGCCTTACAGCCATGGAAATTGCGAATGCTTCGCTGCTCGATGAGTCTACGGCTGCCGCTGAGGCAATGATCATGATGTACAATGCCCGTTCAAGAGAAAAGGTAAAGGGAGGGGCCAACCTGTTCCTTGTTGACAACTCGGTTTTCAGGCAGACCCGTGATGTGCTCATTACCCGTGCTGCACCTCTTGATATTGACATACAGTTTGTTGATTACAGGCAGGTTGAGCCTGATGCAAGAATGTTTGGCATGATCGTACAGTACCCGGCTGCCTGCGGAGAGATACGTGACTACCGTGAGCTTGTGGAAAAGGTTCACGGTGCCGGTGCCCTGGTGGGTGTGGGTGCAGATCTGATGAGTCTCACCCTGCTGACCCCTCCGGGAGAGTGGGGCGCTGACATCGTCTTCGGATCAAATCAGCGCTTCGGCCTGCCGATGAGTTACGGAGGCCCGCATGCCGGTTTCTTTGCCACCAGGGATGATATGAAGCGCAATATGCCGGGACGCCTGATAGGTGTCTCCATTGATGCCCAGGGCAACCAGGCATTGCGAATGGCACTGCAGACGCGCGAACAGCATATCAAGCGTGAGCGTGCAACCTCTAACATATGTACCGCACAGGCACTCCTGGCAACCATGTCAGGAATGTATGCACAGTATCATGGCCCCGAGGGACTGAAGAACATTGCACGCCATATTTTCTCCGCTGCATGCACACTGGCAGGTGCACTCAGGAAACTGGGATACACAATCAAGCATGAACAGTTCTTTGATACCGTAAGGGTACAGGCCGTTACCGGGGTAACTGCTGAAATGATTGAAAAGATCGCACTGCGAAAGGGGATAAACCTGTGGTACCCTTGTGCCAACTGCGCAGTGATAAGCACTGATGAGATTACCACACTGAAGGAGATAAACGATATTGTATCTGTTTTCGCCGAGGCAGCCGGTAAGCAGGCTGAGGAGGCCACCTCCCTGTGTGACTGCTTCTGCATTGATGAGAAGTTTCACCGCAAGTCGGCTTTCCTGCAGGAACGCACCTTCAACAGCTACCACAGCGAGACTGACATGATGCGTTATATAAAGATGCTTGAACGCAAGGACTTCTCCCTGGCAAACGGAATGATACCGCTGGGATCATGCACCATGAAGCTTAACCCGGCAGCTGCAATGTTTGCAATGAGCTGGCCTGAGTTCGGGGGGATACACCCGTTCGTTCCGGCTGACCAGGCAGGGGGTTATCACAAGGTAATGGAAGAACTTGGCGAAGCCCTCAAGGAGATAACCGGCTTTGAGGCGGTGTCATTCCAGCCCAACTCCGGTGCGGCAGGTGAGTATGCCGGACTGATGGTTATCAGGCAGTACCATATCAGCCGCAACGAGGGTCACAGGAATGTGGCACTGATACCGTCATCAGCACATGGCACCAACCCCGCCAGTGCAGCCATGGCCGGCATGAAGGTTGTGGTCGTGGAGTGTGACGAGAAGGGAAACATAAGTGTTGAAGACCTCAGGAAAAAAGCTGTTGACCATGCCGGCAATCTCAGCTCGGCAATGATTACATACCCCTCAACTCATGGCGTTTTTGAAGAGGCCATCAGGGAAATGATCAACATAGTGCATGAGAACGGCGGCCTGGTTTACATGGACGGTGCCAACATGAATGCCCAGGTCGGGCTTACCAGTCCGGGCCATATAGGTGCTGATGTATGCCACCTCAACCTGCATAAGACTTTCGCCATACCTCATGGAGGCGGTGGCCCGGGCATGGGTCCCATCCTCTGCAACTCGAAGCTGGCAGAATTCCTTCCATCGCACCCGGTGGTGAAGACAGGAGGCAGCCACGGCATCACGGCAGTGGCGGCAGCGCCATTCGGCAGCGCCCATGTCCTTACCATAAGCCATGCATATGTCATGATGCTGGGCGCAGAGGGGCTGACAAAGTCTACCGTTTATGCCATTCTCAATGCCAACTATATCTCCTCAAAGCTTGAGGGTAAGTATAAAGTGCTGTATAAAGGTACAAACGGCCGTTGCGCCCATGAGATGATTCTCGACTGCAGGGGTTTCAGGGATGCCGGCGTGGATGAATCTGACATCGCCAAGAGACTGATGGACTACGGATTCCATGCTCCGACACTCTCATTCCCGGTTCACGGCACCCTGATGGTTGAACCTACAGAGTCGGAGCCAAAGGCAGAGCTGGACAGGTTCATTGATGCCATGAAGAGCATCTGGAACGAGATTGAGGAGGTAAGGACCGGCAAGGCTGACAGGGAAGATAACGTCCTGAAGAATGCCCCCCATACTGCCACAGCAGTTATCTCTGACAACTGGAATCATGCCTATCCGCGTGAAAAGGCCGCATACCCGCTTTCGTGGATAGCTGAAAATAAATTCTGGCCTACTGTCGGCCGGGTTGATAATGGCTACGGAGACCGCAACCTGGTGTGCACCTGCGCACCTATTGACTCATACCGGTTCGAAAATCTAAACTTCGAATAGGATTTTTTTGTTTATCTTGTAGCCTCGGCCTCTCATTTCAGTGTAAGGCTGAATTCCGTGTCGCATTCTGACAGCGGCATCTTAAATTAATTTCTACGACTATGGGTTCCATTCACAAGTATGATATGGGAGTGATAGGTAATTGTTCATTCCTTGCCTATATCAGCAAAACAGCAGAGATAAAATGGATGTGTCTTCCCAGGTTTGACAGCAGCTTCGTCTTCGGATCACTTCTTGATCAGGAAAAGGGAGGTGAGTTTTATATCAGGCCTGTTGAGAATGACTTCTATACATTCCAGTCCTATCTCAAAAACACAAATATTCTCTCAACTGAGTTCATCACTTCTGACGGCAAGTTCAGGGTGACTGACTTTGCCCCCAGGTTTTACCAGTATGACAGGTACTACCGCCCGCTTATGCTGATACGCAAGATTGAGCTGCTTGACGGTAACCCATTCATAACCGTAAAATGCGAGCCGGTTGGCAGCTACGGTGATTTCAGGCCCCAGATCGTTGCAGGAAGCAATCACATCAGGTACCTCAACTTTGACACACAGGTCAGGCTGACAACAAACATTCCGCTAACGTACATCATTAACAACCAGCCTTTCATTCTCAATGATACCTGTTACCTGGCCTTTACTTATGGTGTCCCGCTGGAAGCTCCCCTTGAATCAACGACTGATGATTTTCTTGAGAAGACCACCAAGTACTGGCTGCAGTGGGTCAAGAACACCTCAATTCCCAATATTTTCCAGGATGAGATAATCAGGTCGGCACTTGTGCTTAAGCTTCATCAGTTTGAAGATACCGGAGCCATTATCGCATCTGGTACAACCAGCCTTCCGGAAGCTCCCGGTGCGGGCAGGAACTGGGATTACCGGTATTGCTGGATGAGGGATTCATATTATACACTGAATGCCTTCAACAACCTCGGTCACTTTGATGAACTGGAAAAGTATTTCCTCTATATCCAGAATATCATTTTGTCGGAAAAAAAGAAGATAAAACCGATGTACACCATAGCAGGAACCGGCGTGCCTAAAGAAAAAGAGCTGGATCTTGCAGGTTACCTTGGGAACAAACCCGTTCACCTGGGCAACAATGCTTTTAACCAGGAGCAGAACGACATTTACGGACAGGTACTGGCAAGCCTGCTTCCCCTCTATATTGACAGGAGGCTCAACTATTTGTCATACAAGAAGTCGAGGGAAGTGATATACTGGCTGCTTCAGAGGCTTGAGGAGACCATGGAGCTTCCGGATGCCGGTATCTGGGAGTTCCGCAACAGGATGCAGGAGAATTGTTATACCTTCCTGTTTCACTGGGCCGGAAGCAAGGCGGCAGAAAAGATAGCAACGCACTTTTCAGACAATGACCTCAGGGCTAAAGCCGGAAAACTTGCTGCCAGGGCGGCAGAGAAGATTGAGATGTGTTACCGTGCTGATCTCAAGGCATATATGCAGGCAATTGGCAATGATAACTTCGATGCTGCCACGCTGCACCTGGTGAACATGAATTATCTCGACCCGTCAGGAGAGAGGGCCAGGGACCACCTTGCAGCTCTTGCAGGACACCTCAAGACAGATGACGGACTGTTTTACAGGTACATACATGAAGACGACTTCGGGAAGCCGGAGACTACATTCCTGGTGTGTGCCTTCTGGTATGCAGAGGCTCTCGCCGGAACGGGTCGTGTAGAGGATGCCATGCAGACTATTGAGAAACTGCTTGGGTACTCCAACCACCTCGGCTTGTTCAGTGAGGATGCAGGATGTGATGGCAGCCAGTGGGGAAATTTCCCCCAGACATACAGCCACGTGGGGCTGATGAATGCAATCTACCGGATTGCTGCGAAACTTGACAGGCCTGTCTTCCTGTGAGTGCCGGGGCTATGACCCCTGAATGCAGTCTTTTTGAAATGGGAAAAGGAGCCAGTTCCGGGTATCAGGCTCTGACTAAAATGATAAGACCGGAGAATCCGATACCCGGATCTCCTTCAGGCAAATATTTAATTGTACAGTTATGGATGATTTCAAAAGAATAGTAATAGTAGCCTACAGGCTTCCTTTCACAATCAGGCAGCGCAGCGGATCGCTGACGGCCGTGCAGAACAGCGGCGGCCTGGTCTCAGCCGTACTTTCACTTACTGAAAGAATGAAGAATGCCGGAACCGGTACCTCAGCAACCACAGTATGGGTAGGAAAAGGTGACCATGATGCAGGGCAGCTGAACTCCCTCGCAGAAGTGAAGGAAACATTTGAACTTGTTCCGGTAAAGATCCCGGAAAATGTCAATGACAAATTCTACGGAGGTTTCTGCAATGACCTGATCTGGCCTCTGTTTCATTATTTTCCTTCGATAGCGGTATTCGGACAGGGTTATTTTGAGAACTACCGCAAAGCGAATGAACTGTTTTTCAAGGAGCTCAGAAAGGTGATTCAGCCCGGTGACTTTATCTGGATTCATGATTACCAGCTTTTCCTCCTGCCTGAAATGGTGCGGAGAGAGTTTCCGGATGCGGCAGTTGCTTTTTTCCTGCACATTCCTTTCCCATCATGGGAGGTTTTCAGGATAATGCCTGACGGATACCAGAGTGCTATCCTGAAGGGGCTGCTGGGCGCTGACCTGATCGGGTTTCATACACATGACTATGCACAGCATTTCCTTAAGTCTGTCAAGAGGTCACTGGGGTATGACATCTCCCTCAACACTGTTATGGCAGACAACATCTACTCACGTGCAGACGCTTTCCCAATAAGCATAGACTTCAATAAGTTTCATGATGCCGTCTCACTTCCTGAAACCGAAAAATACCTCACAAGGATACTCAGGCACAAGAGAGACAGGCTGCTTATCTTCTCTGTTGACAGGCTCGATTATACCAAGGGATTCCTGAACAGGCTCGCCGCATTTGAATTGTTTCTTGAACGTTACAGCCATATGAGGGGAAAGGTTGTCTTCAACATGGTGATGGTTCCCTCCAGAGATACAATTGTCCGATACCAGGAGATGAAGAAGGATATTGAAGCAACCGTGGGGAGAATTAACGGGCGGTTCGGTACTCTTGACTGGAATCCTATTGCATATCAATATAAAACATTGAAATTCAACGAGATGATTGCCCTGTATTCGCTCAGCGACGCAGGACTTCTGACACCTCTTCGTGACGGCATGAACCTGGTTGCCAAGGAGTATGTGGCTGCACAGTCAAAAAAGCATGGCATGCTTATCCTGAGTGAGATGGCAGGTGCTGCAGCAGAGATGAGTGAAGCAATCCTGGTTAATCCATCTGACATATCGCAGACAGCTGATGCCATATACCAGGCCCTGATGATGCCTGATGAAGAAAAAAAGAAGCGTATAGAAGCCATGAAGAGCCGGCTACACAATTATGATGTCTTCTCGTGGGCAGATGATATACTCAGAACAACGGTCAGAGTTAAGAATGACAGGAAGAAATTCAGGGTAAGGCTCATCAGCAGGGAAATAGAGGAGCGGCTCACAGAATCATTCCGCAAGTCCTTGAAGCCATTGCTTTTCCTTGATTATGACGGTACCCTGGTACCTATAAGGGAATTGCCCGAGCTTGCAATACCGGAAGCCTCCATTACTGATCTGGCCGGAAAGCTTTCAGCCATAGCGGATGTTGTCATTATCAGCGGTCGTAAGAGGGAGTTTCTTGAGAAGTGGTTTTCAGATCTGGATGTTACGCTGGTGGCGGAGCATGGGGCCTTTATCAGGTCCCCGGAAGGGCAGTGGGAGTCTTCACTTGAAACTGACTACAGCTGGAAGGAGAGGTTTATGCCACTGCTCGAGAGGTATACGGCAAGGTGCAAGGGATCATTTGTTGAGGAGAAGAGAGCCTCACTGTCATGGCATTACCGGAATGCTGACGAGGACCTTGCA
>SBFZ01000083.1 GCA_006227095.1 Bacteroidota bacterium
TGAGAACCAAGTACATGGGCATTGAACTTAAAAGCCCGATAATTGCAGGTGCCAGCAACCTGGTGACTGACATCCATAAACTGCGAAAGCTGGAGGAATCCGGTGTGGCAGCGATCGTCTACAAGTCTCTCTTTGAGGAGCAAGTAGAACTTGAGAACCTTGAGCTTTACGAGCTGAAGACTGAATACGAGAATCGTCATGCAGAGCAGGTGACCCTGTTCCCCAATTCACAGTCGGTCCCTGAGTCGCCTGACGATTACCTGCTTCACCTCCGCAAGGCAAGAGAGACGGTTTCAATTCCCCTCTTTGCCAGTCTGAATGCCGTCAGAGACGATGTCTGGATAGAGTATGCGGTAAAGTCAGCAGCTACAGGTGTTGACGGACTGGAACTGAACTTCTATTCACTTCCTGATGAGTCAGGCAGCGATCGCGAATCGATAGAAAAGCAGCAGATTGAGACACTCAGGAAGGTAAAGGCTGCAGTGAAGATCCCGGTAGCAGTCAAACTGACACCCTATTATACCAACACCCTCAGGTTTATTGCCGAGCTTGACAAGGCCGGAGCTGATGCGGTGGTGGTGTTTAACAGGCTGATCCAGCCTGATATAGACATCTTTGCCGAGCAGCACACCATGCCGTACAACCTGAGCAGCAGCGATGACAACAGGCTTCCCCTGAGGTTTACCGGCATGCTGCACGGAAACGTAAAGGCATCTGTTTGCACATCCACAGGGGTCTATTCTGCCAATGACGTGGTTAAGATGATCCTTGCCGGTGCCGATGCGGTACAGGTTGTAAGCACTCTCTACCGCAACGGAGTGGAGGTGGTAAAGTCGATGAACGAGGAGATAGAGAAATGGATGGAAGGTCATGGATATTCAACCCTTGAAAGCTTCCGCGGTAAGCTCTCGATGAAGAAATCAGAGAACAAACTTCCCTATACCCGTGCTCAGTATATCGACTTCCTGCTGAACTCCGGGGATATCATGAAGAAATACAGGGCACTGAGCTGACCCTTACAATCCCCTGGTCACCAGCCAGGCAGAAAGAGATGAGAGACGGATGGCTTCATTGAGGCCGTCCGTTTTTGTTAACAGCCGGTCGTTCCCCCTCAGCATCCCCAGGAACAGAAAGGCAAAGTCTTCAGGTGACGGACTCCCGGCTTCCTGATTATCCGGCATATTCCTCCTGAACAGGGCTGCAAGTATCTGCGCCTCAGCCTTGTGAAGCTTGTCCCTTAACCGTTCCACCCTGCTGTGCCCCTGGGCAAAGTCCCTGATCAGCAGTGGGTTTCGCCTGATCAGATCTACCAGTCGCCGTGCCCGTTCTTCACCGTAGCGCTGCAGGATAACATCCAGTGGCTCCGCTGAATGTGCTATGGAACTGAGCGGATTCGTAATCTGCCTGATTTCCATCTCAACCACGGCATCATAAATTTCAGCCTTATTCCTGAAATACATGTAGACTGTCCGCCTGCCGCGTCCTGCCGCTGCGGCTATTGACTCCATGGTGGTGCGCCGGAGACCCACCGTTGCAAATAACCCGGCGGCGACGTCAATAATCATCTCCCGGGTCCCTTTTCTTGTCATTGCACAAAATAAGAAATATGTGCAAAGTTAAGAAAGAGAGGAAATAATGGTTTATTTTTAAACATTAATTCATCAAACGGACTGTAATGAGAAAAATCCCATGGGTTATCCTGTGCCTGTTGCCCTTTATTGTGAGCGGGCAGATAATCGTAGACAGGCCCCTGAGTCCAAGGCTCACCGGTTATGACATCAACGTTACTCTTGATCCTGAAAGGCACATCGTTAGCGGTCAGATGAATGCCTGGTGGGTGAATCACTCTTCGATGCCGGTAGGTGAGGCCATGATGCACATGTATCTCAATGCCTTCTCAAGCAACAAGAGCACTTTTACCGCCAGGGGGAGATGGTCAGCTGCCGGCGAAGACGGATGGGGATGGGTGAAGATAAATTCAATAATTGACGGTAAGGGTAATGACCTCATTGATTCGATTGGGTTTGTTTCTCCGGATGATGGCAATGAGTATGACAAAACGGTTCTGAGAATTGCTCTCCCTGCCCCGGTAGCGTCCGGAGACACACTGTTCCTGGCGATTGATTTCACATCGAAGCTTCCTTCACCGATACAACGGACCGGTTATGAGGATGATTTTCATTTCGTGGCTCAGTGGTTCCCTAAATTCGGCGTTTACGAGACTGCCGGCATGAGGCAGAGGGAGGCAGACGGCTGGAACTGTCACCAGTTTCACCCCAACTCAGAGTTTTATTCAAACCATTCCGTATATAACGTATCAGTCACGCTGCCTTCGGAGTATGTGACCGGTTCCGGCGGAATGCTCATTGAGGAGACTGACCTCGGCGAAGGGATGAAGAAGGTTGTATGGCGGGCAGAGGATATTGTCGATTTTGCATGGACAGCCTGGCCGGGCTATAAGGTATTGACCGGCAAATGGAAAGATGTGGATATCATCCTTCTGACCTCGGAACCGGCGCTTAAGAAGGCAGACAGCCAGTTTGAGGCGGTCAGGTATGCCCTTGAATACCTTGAGGAGAGGGTAGGGCCGTATCCCTGGCCTCATCTCACCTTTGTTGATCCCCCGATATCGGGCTCCGGCGCCGGAGGAATGGAGTACACTACCCTGTTTACATCGATGGGAGGAGGAATGGTTCCTTCCTTCATGAAGATGCCGGAGATGGTTACCATCCATGAGTTCGGTCATGCTTATTTCATGGGGATCCTGGCAAGCAATGAGTTTGAGGAACCATGGCTTGATGAGGGAGTCAATTCCTACTGGGAACAGCGTATCGTTGACCATTATTACGGTAACGGTTACGGTTTATTGAATCTGCCATTCATAAGGATGTCAGACACTGACCAGGGAAGGATGACATACATTACATCTGCCAGCCGGAGTATTGCCACCAACGACCTTCCTTCATGGATGTACCCTCACGGGACCTACTCGATGATGTCTTACAGCAAGGCTGCCACATGGCTCCACACCCTGGAAGGGATTATCGGCACTGAGACAATGGACAATGTATTCAGGGAATATTACCGGCGATGGGCATTCCGCCATCCGTCCGGGAAAGACTTCATTGCAGTGGGCAATGATGTGGTGAAAAGCGAACATGGTGACAGGTATGGCGAAGACATGAACTGGTTTTTTGAACAGGTGCTCTACGGGAGCGGAATCTGTGACTACAGGATTTCAGGGATTACCAGCAACAAAATAAGAAGCTATTCAGGCCTTGTTGACGGAGACTCAGTTACATATACCCGCAGTGACCGCAAGAGCGACACGCTCTGGCTCTCAAGGGTGAGTATCGAGCGCCTGGGAGATGTTAAGCTGCCTGTTGAGATCCTGATCGGATTTGACAACGGAGAGGAGATCCTTGAATATTGGGACGGGAAATCACTCTACAGGGATTTTGAGTATACCGGCACAAAGAAACCGGTCTGGGCAAAAATCGATCCGTTGAACAAGATCGATATG
>SBFZ01000193.1 GCA_006227095.1 Bacteroidota bacterium
TGAGTTGCAGACGAGGATTGAAGAGAGGCTTCTGACAGCATACAAGCGTATCCGTTCCAATGCCCGCAACGGACTGGCCGTTGTGTCGGTACAGAGGGATGCATGCGGCGGTTGCTTCAACCAGATCCCTCCGCAGCGTCAGCTTGACATCAGGTCGAGAAAGAAGATCATCGTATGTGAATACTGCGGCCGCATACTCGTTGATGATGATATCGTAGGCGAGGCGAAGTAGCGTCAGGCAGTAGAGGGGCGATCCGCCAGCCGGCGGAGAGCAGCCAGATTGCAGGGGAAGAAGGTATCAGCAGGCAGCAGGGGAAAACCCCTGTAAAGTATATATGGAGAGGCATCACGGACGGTGTCTCTCTCTGTTTTGTTATCTTTACAGAACTGAATTTTGCCAATATCATGAATGATTTCAAATCACAGGTCAGGGAAGGTATTCCTGCTTACCTTCCGGAACCGAAACCATGGGATCCTTCGGTGAACCATGCCCCCCGCAGGCGTGATCTTCTTACGACTGAGGAAAAGAAGCTGGCCCTCCGCAATGCCCTGCGGTATTTCCCGGTATCATTGCATGGTGTTCTTGCCCCGGAGTTTGCAGCTGAACTGCGCGAAAGGGGGCGGATTTACATGTACCGTTACAGGCCTGATTACGAAATGAAAGCCAGGCCGGTTGATGATTACCCGCACCGGTCACAGCAGGCGGCGGCCATTATGCTGATGATAACCAACAATCTTGATCCTGCAGTGGCCCAGCACCCCCATGAGCTGATCACTTACGGCGGCAATGGTGCAGTTTTTCAGAACTGGGCCCAGTACAGGCTGACAATGAAATATCTCTCTGAGATGACTGATGAACAGACGCTCGTTGTTTACTCCGGTCATCCGCTGGGCCTGTTCCCATCGCACAGGGAGGCGCCGAGGGTGGTTGTTACCAACGGCATGGTCATTCCCAACTACTCCTCACAGGATGACTGGGAGCGTTTCAACGCACTGGGTGTCTCTCAATATGGTCAGATGACAGCCGGGTCATATATGTATATAGGTCCGCAGGGTATTGTTCACGGCACCACAATCACCCTCCTGAATGCGGCGCGCAGGGCAGAACCGGTGGCGCCCGGGGAACGTAAAAGCAGGCTGTTCATATCATCAGGGCTGGGAGGCATGTCAGGTGCTCAGCCCAAGGCAGGCAATATAGCCGGGGTGGTGTCGGTGACGGCGGAGGTAAACCCGAAGGCGATAAAGACACGTCATTCACAGGGATGGGTGGATGAGGTACATGAAGACCTGGCAGAACTGGTGTCACGGGTCCGCAAGACTTGCATTGAGGGGGAGGTGGTGTCCCTGGCATATCATGGCAACATCGTGGACCTTTGGGAGAGGTTTGCCGATGAGGGTCTCTGGGCTGACCTCGGCTCAGACCAGACGTCGCTGCATAATCCATGGTCAGGCGGCTATTACCCGGCAGGAATCAGTTTTGAGGAGGCCAATATCATGATGGCCGATGAGCCTGACCGGTTCCGCGAAATGGTAAAGGCATCGCTGCGTCGTCAGGTTGATGCCATCAACCGGCATACCGCACATGGAACTTATTTCTTTGATTACGGCAATGCATTCCTGCTCGAGTCTTCAAGGGCCGGCGCCGATATAGGCAACGGCAGGGGAGGATTCCGGTATCCGTCATACGTTGAGGATATAATGGGTCCCCTGTGTTTTGACTACGGATTCGGTCCCTTCCGCTGGGTGTGCTGCTCCGGCAATCCTGAAGACCTGGAGAAGAGTGATGCCATTGCAGCTGCCACCCTTGAGCGTCTGATGAAGGAATCACCTGAGGATATACGTCAGCAGATGTCTGACAATATTCACTGGATTCACGAGGCAGGGCGAAACAGGCTGGTAGTCGGATCACAGGCACGAATCCTCTATGCCGATGCTGCAGGCAGGATGAAGATAGCAGGTGCATTCAACGAAGCCATTGCTGCCGGTCATATTTCCGGACCGATAGTCATAGGACGTGATCATCATGATGTATCGGGTACAGACTCACCCTTCCGGGAAACCTCAAATATCTATGACGGGTCACGCTTCACAGCTGACATGGCAGTCCATAACGTGATTGGTGATGCCTTCCGGGGTGCAACATGGGTCTCTGTTCACAACGGTGGCGGAGTGGGATGGGGCGAGGTCATCAACGGGGGTTTCGGGATGGTCCTTGACGGCAGCAGTGAGGCTGACAGACGCATCAGGTCAATGCTCCTGTGGGATGTCAACAACGGCATCGCGCGCCGCAGCTGGGCAAGAAACAGCGGTGCCATTGCGGCAATAACAAGGGAGATGGAACGGACCCCCGGACTGGTTGTCACCATGCCCGAGGAGGCAGATGAAAATCTCATAAATGAGATTTTCAGGCAATAAGCCTGGGATTTGAGATTTGAGATTTGCGATTTGAGATTTAAGATTTGCGATTTGCGATGTGCGAATGAGATCGGCAATCGCAAATTGGCAATCGGCAATTCGTGAATGGTAAGTCCTGACTGCAGACTGCAGACTGCTGATTGCAGACTGAATTCAGATATTGTCCGGTATCAGGTCGGAGAGCAGGCAAACGGCCATGGCCACGATGCCCTCACCGCGGCCGGTGAAGCCCATTTTCTCGGTGGTTGTGGCTTTTACTGATACAGCATCTGGTGAAATATTGGCAATGGCAGCCATGGTAGTCCTCATGGCTGTGATATAGGGAGCCAGTCTGGGCAGCTCCAGGCAGACAGTGCTGTCAATGTTGATTATTCGGTAACCCTTTCCGGCTACCATCTCCACGGTTCGCTTCAGAAGTATCTTGCTGTCAATACCCCTGTACTCCTGTGAAGTGTCGGGAAAGTGATACCCGATGTCATTAAGTCCTGCCGCACCAAGCAAGGCATCACAGATGGCATGAATGAGGACATCCCCGTCAGAGTGCGCAATGCATCCTTTCGGTGAGTTTATGCGCACGCCGCCGAGCCAGAGCTCACGACCCTCCTCAAGGCGGTGGAAGTCAATGCCCTGTCCTATTCTCTGGTGGAGTGTCATATGAAAACTATTTCTGGCTGAGATTCCGGAGTGAATCAAACTCGAATCCCAGGGAAAATCTGAGTGTACGTGCCAGCGGGTTGTTCTGCGTTACCGGAACGAGGTATGAGAAGTCAAGTGAAAAGACACTCAGCCGGAAGCCGGCGCCAACGGTAAAATACTTTTTGTTTCCCTTGCTCTCTGCCTCGTTGAAATATCCGGCCCTGAGTGCAAACTGCTGATTGTACCAGTATTCAACACCTATTGACTGGGTGAATTCCTTCATCTCCTCGCTGAATCCGCCGGGAGCATCATAAAACGACTGGAATATTGCAACCGGTACAGAGACATTCGGGTCCATGCCGTCAATAATATTCCTGTCTTCATCATAAACAGGGGGAGTGGGTACCAGGAGCTTGTTGACATCAAGTGAGATGCCAAGTGCGTTGTATCTGTCGAGGTTCACAAGGAATGT
>SBFZ01000258.1 GCA_006227095.1 Bacteroidota bacterium
ATATTTTATATCAAAATTATAAATAATCCTGACCCTCTGGAAAAGTAATTATCTTAGTGCCTTTATGCTGGAATGTATGCCGTTATCGACATAGAAACTACGGGTGGAAGCGCGAGGCTGGAGAGGATAACTGAAATTGCCGTTTACATACATGATGGCACCCGTATTGTGGAGGAATATTCCACCCTCATCAACCCTGAGCGCAATATTCCCTATTTCATCACCTCCCTTACCGGGATAACAAATGAGATGGTTGAAGATGCTCCCCGTTTCTTTGAGGTGGCGCGCAGGATCGTGGAGCTTACTGAAGGGAGGACCTTCGTGGCCCATAACGCCAGGTTTGACTACTCCTTCATCCGTCAGGAATTCAGCATGCTGGGCTATAACTTCAAACGTCCGATGCTTGACACTGTTGCGCTGAGCAGGAAGCTTCTCCCCGGGCACAGGTCATACAGCCTGGGCAACCTGTGCAGTGATCTCGGTATTGAAATAAACGGCAGGCACAGGGCTTCCGGTGACGCACTGGCAACGGTCAGACTGCTGGAACTTCTGCTTGAAAAAGACAGGGAACTTAAATCAGGCAGCCTTATCAGGAACAGAAAGGCCGCAAAACTCCATCCGTCACTTGACCTCTCAAGACTGGAGGAGATACCTGAAGATGCCGGTATCTATTACTTCCACGATGAAAACGGAGATATCATTTATGTCGGCAAGAGCAGGAACCTGAGTCAGCGAATAGCCACCCACCTTTCAAACAACACATCTGCAAGAGAGATGGAGATGCGGTCAATGACTGCAGATATAACATGGGAGCGTACAGGGAGTGAATTGATTGCACTGCTGATGGAGTCAGCCGAGATAAAGAACAAAAAACCACGTTTCAACAGGGCCCAGCGGCGGACAGGGTTCAGATGGGGTATATACAGCCATACTGATGAAAACGGCTATATAAGGTTCTCATACCGGAATGTCAATGATTCAGAGGTGCCTCTCTCCCTCTTCACCTCGCGTGAAAATGCCAGGGGAAAACTTGAACAGATAATCAGTCAATACAACCTGTGCCAGAAGCTTTGCGGCATGTATGATACCCAGGGTGCCTGCTTCCACAGGCAGGTAAGCCTCTGCCGCGGTGCATGCTCCGGCGAGGAAGACCCAAAGTCGTACAACGAAAGAGCCCTCCTCGCACTCGATGAGTTTGTCTTCAGGGAGAGAAATTTCTTTATTATCGACAGGGGCCGCGATGAGGATGAGAGATCTGCAGTCAAGATTGTCAACGGGAAATATGCAGGGTTTGGCTATTTTTCAATCAATGACGTGGGTTTCGGGCTGTCAGCAGTGCATGACTGCATCAAACCGGCGACAGATAACCGTGATATCCAGGTAATAATAAAAAGTTACCTGAAAAATCACAGGATAGAAAGAATTATTGATTTCTGACACCACAAACCGCTGCCCATTTCTTAATATCTTTGTTGTAATCAACACCCCTCGGCATATGTCGCTGTTCACCCGCAACACAAAGGAAATAACTGTAAGGATTGATGAGTTCTTCGACACCATTGAGATCGGGATACTGATCTTCAAGGAAGGTATAAAGGCATACGTGAAAAATGACAGCGATGCTTTCCGGAACCATCTGGCCAGGATCGATGAACTCGAAGGGAAAGCCGACAGGCTGCAGCGAAGCATTGAGAATGATATGATTGTGCACTCCATCCTCCCTCAGCAGAGGAGTGAGATGGTCAAACTTCTCTGGCAGCTTGATGAGATAATCGATACCGCCAAGAAATCACTCAACGAATTTTACGTTGAGAAACCTCATGTTCCGGCATCACTTGCACAGGAATTCGTCTCACTGGCTGAGGTATCCGGCAATGCGGCAGAAGAACTCATCCCTGCTGCCAGGTCATTTTTCCGGGAACCCCACCTGGTTCGTGAGAAACTCATCAAGGTCTATTTCTTCGAGCGGGAGACGGACAAGGCTGCATTTCAGATGAAGAAAAAGGTCTTTCATGAGATGAATGACCTCTCGCTGGCCGAGAAGGCTCATATAAGGTACATCACCCACCATATTGAAAATATCTCCGACTCAGCCCAGGACGCAGCAGATCTCCTGGCCTCAATGGCAATAAGGCTAATGCTCTGATCATGATATTTTTATTCCTCACCAGCGGACTTTTTCTCGGGTGGACCCTTGGTGCCAATGATGCCGCCAACGTGTTCGGTTCAGCCGTTGGTTCAAGGATGCTCTCCTTTACCAGGGCAGCAGTGATAGCCTCCGTCTTCGTGATCCTTGGTGCAGTTCTTCAGGGATCCGGCGCGACAGAGACACTCGGCCGCCTCGGTACGGTCAATGCCATGGGAGGAGCATTTACCGTGGCACTTGCAGCTGCACTAACTGTCTTCGCCATGACCAGGGCAGGGCTTCCGGTTTCAACCACCCAGGCAATAGTAGGTGCAATAATCGGCTGGAATTTCTTTACCAACAACGCAATTGACACCCGGTCACTCACCCAGATATTGTCAACATGGGTAACCGGACCGGTACTCGGTGCTCTGTTCGCTTACCTCCTGTACCACCTGGTCAAGATCACCAGGAGAAAAATACGGGTTCACCTCCTCAGGTACGAATCGTGGCTCAGGGGCGGACTGATGGTCGTGGGCGCTTTCGGGGCATATAGCCTTGGAGCCAATAATATAGCCAATGTTATGGGTGTTTTCGTCCCGAGCATCCCCCTTGAAAATGCTGACTTTGGCCTTTTTACCATGACAGGAGCACAGCAACTGTTCTTCCTCGGTGCAATTGCCATTGCCGCCGGTGTCCTCACCTATTCCAGGAAGGTTATGGAGACCGTCGGAAACAGCCTCCTGGAACTCTCCTCTGAAGCTGCCTTCGTGGTTGTGCTTTCACAGGCACTGGTGCTTTTTATTTTCTCCTCCTCCGCACTTTCAGGATTCATGGTAAGGCTCGGCCTTCCCCCGATACCTCTCGTACCCGTCTCAAGCACACAGGTGGTTGTTGGCGCGGTAATAGGAATAGGTCTTTACAAAGGGGTCAGAAACATCAATTTCAGAATGCTGGGCAGCATCGCATCAGGATGGATAACAACACCGGTGACAGCAGGATTGCTTACCTTCCTTCTCCTCTTCTTCGTAAAAAACCTGTTCGGTATTGATGTGGGCCACTCAGTCAATCCACCTGCGGAAACAGGTGACGGACTGAGCATCTCCATGATAATCAGGTACAGCATACCGGCCCTGCTTCTGATCACGGCCGCATATCTTATCTACCTGGTACTGGCCGAGAAAAAGAAAACAGACAGGCTTACCAGGAAATATTACGATTAGACTTACCGTATCAGATGAGCCGGAATAAAGACCGGTGCACTTATCACCTTGCGGGGAGAAATGAGTACTTTTTTCCGTACTCCATCATCTGCCCCAGGTAATCTGAACAATACTCTATCTTCACATCGGTGATTTTGCCATCGCGGTCTGTGACAGGT
>SBFZ01000248.1 GCA_006227095.1 Bacteroidota bacterium
GCCCAGAAAGTGAGGGCGTCATACGAGGAGAGGTCACGGGCCATACTCGTGAAATAGACACCGCCGGCATATGCGCCCTGGGGGTCACCTGCATCGGGAATCTCTATCTTCATTGATGATGAGCCGGAATATCTTACCTCATTGTCAACATCAAATGCAGTAACCTTTGAACCGCCAAAGGCAGCATAATTAAGCCCGGCGCTGAATCCGTCAATAAATACCTCAGGGGTGGACGGGAACTTAGCCAGCTCAAGTTCATCGAAATCTCTTGTACAGCTTACGGACCATACAAGCATAATTGCCATAAAAAGAGCAATTAACGAATAATTATATTTTTTCTTTTCCATTGTTGTTGCTATTTATCAGGTTACATGCCGATGTTGAAGTGCAGATAGGTTCTGATCTCCCATTCGCAGCCATTTGGGTAACCAGGCAATGTCGGATCACAGGTATATTCACCGTTTACATCGAGACTGTAGCCGGGGCAGTAACGGGGTGAGTACCGGTCAAGGGTTCTCCTGGTAAACTGAAGTCCGATTCTTGTATCAGGCAGTTCGAACCATTTCGGCTTCGAGACTGCTGTTGACAGATCCACCTTTATCTGAAGGGGATAGGTAAGGTTGAAGTCACGGTGATAGTCATAGGGACCCCAGTCGTTCACCTTAACCATTCCGGTGAGCTTTGTGGTTTTGTAGACCATCCGGAGGTCACCGCTGTATCGTCTGATCAGCCTTTCGTCGCTGCCGTTTGATTCAGCCACACCGGCAAGGAGGTTGGCAATAAACCCGAAGTCAGGGGATACCTTTGAAACGATCCTGGCATATGTCTCCCAGAGGTCCCTTGCCGGCGGAGCGCCGGGGAATGCAAAGGTTGTCCTCCCGTTGGCCAGAATACCTATTGCAGCATCCTGTGTGGTGGGATGATGCCTGTATACAAAGCCGGCACTGATAGCAAAGGGTGCGTCCTCTGTCAGGTCATTGTCCCACTCATACATCCATGTGGCAGGAGTGGGGTCATATGTAAGGAGGAGTTCTCCGGCGACCGTCTCCCTGTTGAGCCTTACGGCGAACGGGTCATCAAGTATGTTCCTGGCTCTTCCGGGAGCAGGCACATCAGCCGGCATAGGCCCGATAAGCGGTTTCTGCCACAGGAAGTTGGGCGCGATCTGAAGGCTTCCGAAAGTGAGTGCAAAACCGGTCAGGAAGTTGTACTGGTTCCCGCTGCCGCTGTCTTTCAGCCTCCATCCGGTAAAGGTCTTTGTATAGTCAGCTCCACCGCCGGCAACAAGGCCCATGGCTGCTCCCTGGGCATACCACATTACCGGCCCGGCAGTGAGTGTGACCTTCATCTTGCCTCCCCAGGTATCACCGGAGTTGATCTGATCTTCATATACGGTATAATTGCCGCTCTCTCCGTCAACAAGCTGGAAAGTTTCCCCAATACGTGGCTGGCCTGCCCAGATACCACCGACCTCAATCCCGAAACTGCCGAACGTCCTTTTTATGTGGAGGGTGGTCCGGCGGGTTGGCGGTGAAGGTATGGCAAAGGAGCTGACTGCAGGCGCCTGCTCATCAAGATCCTCATGAAAGATACCTGTGACATCAAATCCGGCAATCTTGCGGCTGTACTTTAAAAGTACCGCAGGGTTGGCTCCCCACCACAGTTCGGGGCCGAATGCAACCTTAAACCCGTCGAGCGATTTCTTTCCGGTTATTTCAACCCCGAAAGGGGCTTCTCCGTTATATATATCGATATTCGGACCGTAGTTTGCCTCGGGGTAAAGCCCGAAAAAGTCTCCCTCATAGCCCCAGTGGTAATGGCCTGTGCGGTAAAAGCTCTTAAGCTCAAAATACTTGCTGTTCCAGGTGAAGTCTGACCTGTAGATCTTTACCCTGTCAATCGATGACAGCTTGAGATTGCCCTGGTCTGTGTTCACCTCCCTGGTACGACCCCTGTTTTCATAGAATATTTCATCGATGGGATTCTGGGCAACATTTCCCAGGATATTCACCGATACATTTCCGTAAACGCTTTCAGAGGGCTTGGCTTCTACATCAACATAATAAGACTGCATATGATCAAACCCCAGCTCATCAGGATAGTTCAGTTCGCCGGGTACTGGATCAACAGGAGTTGAAATGCGCTTGCCTCCGGTGCTGTATGTGCTCAGCTCGGCCCTCATCCCTTTTATTCTTACCATGCGCGATTTCTCACTTACCATTGCAGCCTTGTCTGCGCGGGCTTTCATAACCATCCCTGTCAGGTCAATTGAAGAAAAGTGTTCACTGATTTTATCAGCTGTCATACCCTCCTGGCAGGGGTCAATCCTGTGTGCCTCCTTAAGGGCATAGTATGCAGCCCTGGGATAAAGCTCGTAAAGTCCTGCCGGGCTTGTCGGTCCCTTGGCACATATGCCGAACCACTCCTCATTCATATTGTTCTCACCGGGGACATAATCACTCAGATAACCACCATTTGCCCATGAGGCATGATTGTCATGCACATCAAGGTTGGAGGTCTGAAGGTATTTCCACCAGCCATCGCTGAACTGGAAGGTAAATCCGCCGATACTGTTTTCAGCCTTTCCGAGTCCCGCGGCATTCTCATAAATCTCCTGCCAGTTACCGAGCATATAATAAGCCTGCGACTTCTGGTCCTCCTCATTGAGGACGGTGTTGAAGGCGTCGGCTCCGAATTCGGTAAACATTATCGGTTTTCCGTATTCATTCCTGACCCTCTGAAAGGCATCTCCGAATGAAACACCACGGTACATATTGACCCCGAAGATGTCAATGTCCGTGCACTCCTGCGCTATGATATCAAGGAAGAGCAGGTCTCCGTTGCACATTGCCACAGGCACCGAGTGATCAATTTTCTGCATTGCCACTGCGGCCTCATTGAAGAGTTTATACATAGCCTTTGCCCTGATGGTAGTTTTCCTGTCCTCCATCGGGATGTCTTCTGTTTCTGCTCCCTCCCAGAAGAGACCATAGTTGTTTTCGTTGCCCAGCAGGAACATGAGCAGTCCGCGTGTACCCCTGAACTCTTCAACCATTTCAGTGACCTCTTTCAACAGCAGTTCCCTGACCCTCGGGTCAGAGTACTCAGTATTGGCAACCCACTGACTGCCAAGGGTCAGCCCGTAACGGCCGAATGAATGGTTGAGCATCGTATATATGCCGTAGTTGTCATATATGTACTCAATCCATTTTCTTGGTACACCGGTATACTGCCTGATGGCATTGACACCCATATTTTTGAGCATTGCCATCTCTGCGTCAAGGGCCTCCTTAATAAGTTCATCTGACTGTTTCCAGAGACTGTAGGAGAAATTGGTGCCGATGGGGAAGTAATCCCAGTTCATTCCGTTGATCATGAACTCTCTGCCATCGACCATCAGCCATGACCCGTTTTCATCATTGACGACCTTCACTTCATGTGAAGCTGAACCAGGGCCATCATGCGTCAGTGCGACCTGTGCAGCTGTATCCAAGGTAA
>SBFZ01000208.1 GCA_006227095.1 Bacteroidota bacterium
CGACTTCGTCAAACTGGGATTCGGGACATCGGTCATCACCCCGGGAGTTGATAAAAAGATCAAATGCTACCATGATGCCGGAATGACAGTCTATCTGGGCGGTACACTCTTCGAGGCTTTCATAATCAGGGGGCTGTTCAGGGAATATGTTGACCTGCTGAGGGCATCAGGAATAAAAATGGTTGAAATTTCCGACGGATCCTACGAATTTGAGCACACTGAAAAACTTGACTATATCAGGCGCCTATCGGAAGAGTTTACAGTGATTTCGGAGGTCGGATCAAAAAAGAAGAACATTGTCTATACTCCTGACCAGTGGGTTGAGATGATGAAATCAGAACTGGAGGCAGGTTCTGTCAAGGTTATTGCCGAGGCCCGCGAGTCGGGCACGATAGGGATCTATAATGACGACGGGTCGGTGAACCTTGACCTGATTAACACCATTTCAAGGGAGATAGGTTTTCATAAAGTCCTCTGGGAAGCGCCTCTCAAACAGCAGCAGGCATGGTTCATAACCAACTTCGGAGCAAATGTGAACCTCGGAAATATTGCCCCGAATGAGATCATAGCTCTTGAATCACTGCGACTTGGGCTTCGAAGCGATACCTTTTTCAGTTTCCTCCCGGAGGAGATGAGATGAGGCTTTTCGGAATAATAGGATACCCCCTCGGCCACTCATTCTCACAGAAGCATTTCACTGAAAAGTTCGAAAGGGAACAACTCCCTGATCACGCCTACCGTAAGTTTGAACTGCCGGATATAGGTCTTCTTCCTGAACTGATAGAGAGGGAAAGGGAGCTGTGCGGATTCAATGTAACCATTCCCTGGAAGGTGAAAGTGATGGATTACCTTGATGAAATTGACCCTGTTGCAGCCGAAATAGGGGCAGTAAACACAGTCAGTGTCTCGCGCCGGAATGACAGGCCCTGGCTGAAGGGATTCAATACCGATGCCCCGGCATTCAGGGAGTCACTTCTCAGAAACCTCGCCTACCTGCCCGAAACCGCACTGGTGCTTGGTACGGGTGGTGCCTCCAAGAGTGTGACACATACCCTGATTGACCTGAATATCATTGCGATACCTGTTTCACGTCATCCCCTCCGCGGAGGCTATACATATGATGACCTTCCGGGCTACCTGATCAGTGAGGCGGGAGTCATTATCAACACCACACCTCTCGGTATGGCACCTGCTACTGAAGCTATGCCACCGATTGATTACAGCTGCCTCAGGGAAGGGCAGCTTCTGTTTGACCTTGTATATAATCCCCCGGTAACTGCTTTCCTCAGGATGGGGGAAGAGCAGGGATGCCTGACAGTCAACGGCGGGGAGATGTTCCTTATACAGGCTCAGCTGGCCTGGGATATCTGGAATGAGCAGGCCTGATTTCAGGCAGTTCCGGCCTGAACCGGGTAATCAAAGAAATATTCCTTCGGGGTACTCAATGGCCGTAAGTGAGAGTCCGTGTGCCGGAGCAGACTGGCCTGCAAGGCCACGGTTTTTGCCATGAAGAATAGCCTCGAAATCAGACGGTGAGAGCTTTCCCCTGCCAGCCGGGATGAGCGTGCCTACCACAGCCCTTACCATATTCCTCAGGAACCTGTCAGCAGTGATGGTGAAAATCACTCTTCCGTTCTCTTCATGCCATCGGGCATGAGTCACCCTGCAGATATTCGTTTTGTTGCTTCCGTGAAGGCGGCTGAAACTGGTGAAGTCGTTGTGTCTCAGTAATATTGAAGCCGCCTCATTCATTCTGGCAATATCAAGCTGCCAGTAAAGCAACCACGCAGTGTCAGCAACAAACGGGTCCTTGATCCTTGTGATTGTGTACCGGTAGGTGCGCGATGTGGCATCAAACCTGGCACTGGCATCACCCTTGACTTTCACCATCCTGCCTATGGCGATGTCATCCGGCAGTATGCCGTTAAGATTATAGATAAACTGGGCATCCCGGTCAAGATCGTCCCTTGCCGCATCAAAGTGAGCACAGAAGAACGAGGCATGAACACCTGTGTCTGTTCGTCCTGCACCTGTTACGGTAATCTCTGATGCAAGAATGGTGCTGAGCGCCTTTGTAAGAACACCCTGCACGGTATGTCTTCCCGGCTGTATCTGCCAGCCGTGGTAGGCAGTGCCCCTGAATGAGAGAAAAATGAAATAGCGTGTCATATACGGGCCAAAGCGTAAAGATAGCTAAAGAACATTGCCTGTGCTTTTCCTTTTGACTAAATTGCGCGATTATCAAAAGTGCTTAAATATGAGCGAACCGATACTCAAAAGAGGCTTTGCAAGTGACAATAATTCAGGGGTTCACCCGGCAGTGATGAAGGAACTGCTTCGCGTAAACCGCGGGCATGTGGTCGGATACGGCGACGATCCGTTTACCGAAACGGCAAGAGAACTGATAAGGAAGGAACTGGGTGAACAGACGGAGGTTTATTTCGTCTTTACCGGTACCGGCGCCAACGTCCTCGGACTGGCCGGAGTGATGAATTCATGGAACTCTGTCATTACGGCGCATACAGCCCATATAGAGACCGATGAATGCGGAGCCCCGGAGAAGTTTGCCGGGTGCAAGGTGCTGGCGGTTGATACCCCTGACGGTAAGCTGAAACCGGAGATGCTTGCCAGGCATATGCACGGTTTCGATTTTGAGCATCACAGCCAGCCTAAAGTGATCTCTATTTCACAGGCATCTGAGATGGGTACTGTATATACCCCGGAAGAGGTCAGGGAACTGGCTGATTATGCCCATAAGCTCGGCCTGCTGCTTCATATGGACGGCGCACGCATAGCAAATGCTGCTGTCACCCTGGGAGTCCCTTTCCGTGCATTTACCACCGACGCGGGAGTTGATCTGCTCTCATTCGGGGGAACGAAAAACGGTATGATGTACGGCGAGGCAGTCTGCTTCCTCAGGCCGGGACTGGCTGAAGGATTCAAATACCTCAGGAAACAGGGAATGCAGCTGGCATCCAAGATGCGGTTCATAGCAGCCCAGTATACAGCCTACCTCTCAGGGAACCTCTGGAAGGAGTGCGCATCTCATTCAAACCGTATGGCACGCGAACTCCAGAAAAGACTCAGGGAGATAAACGGCATAAAAATCACACAGAAGGTGGAAGCCAACGGTGTATTCGTGATAATGCCTGACAGGGTTGCAGCACTGCTCAGCAGGGAATATTTCTTCTACCCATGGAACGAAACGATTTCAGAATACAGGCTGATGACCAGCTGGGACACAACTTCAGATGATGTAACTCAATTTATTGAAAGATTGAAAGTTATACTAGCTGAATCAAAGTGACGCCTGGCCTCCCCGGAATCTTGCCAGCAGAATTGCAGAAAAAACCAGCAGGGTTGAAAAGAGGTAAAACGGAAACCAGAGATAAACAACGGGGGAGGATGATTTTCCGAGACTGATTCCAAGTATTATTGCCATCAGAGGTATTGATGCAAGCCATGCTGCCATCCCTGAGAAGGCAATGTC
>SBFZ01000038.1 GCA_006227095.1 Bacteroidota bacterium
ATTATTTCCGGAGGGAGGATTCTTTACTGTACTGAAAGTTATATTCCGCACCCGGTTTTATTCCTCTCCATATTTCTTAAATTAGCATCTTCACCACCACAAATATGTCATCACATGACTGACCAGAGAAGCTTATCGAGGACCCTTGGCCTTGGCTATGTAGTCATATTCGTTATTGCCAATATCATTGGTTCGGGCGTTTACAAGAAGATAGCTCCCATGGCCAATGAGCTTCATTCTTCGGTGTGGATTCTGCTGGTATGGATAGCGGGTGGTGTGATAACCCTTTTCGGGGCGCTGAGCAATGCCGAGCTTGCCGGAATGCTGGCAGATACCGGGGGTGATTATGTTTATCTTAAAAAGATTTATAAGCGGTTCTTTTCATTCCTCTACGGCTGGTCACTGTTTGCCGTAATACAGACAGCAACCATTTCATCCCTGGCATATGTAATGGTACAGTCGCTCAACAGCATATTTCCCATTCCCGACCTGCTCCCGGCGCTGCATGATTTTTCGATAGGAGGGATCTTCTTCCCATTCCGGGATTTTGGCATAAAGCTGGCAGCCATCACAGTCATCATGCTGCTTACCTGGCTCAATATGTCAGGGCTGCGAAGCGGTGCATGGACAGGCAAGGCAATCTTCTACTTTGTCTGTGCCGGCCTGCTGATTATCATTATTGCCGGACTTACCACAAGCCATCCCAGGCCGGAGAACTTCATGAACTTCAGGGAGCTGGGCAACGGTACAGTAACCCTCTCTTCATTCTATACGGCTATGCTTGCCGCATTCTGGGCATACCAGGGATGGGTGTCAGTCGGGTTTATCGGAGGAGAGATCACGAATGCCAGGAGGAACATTCCAAAGGGAATAGCGATCGGAGTGGTTGTGGTTATAGCAGTTTATATGCTGGTAAACCTCGCATACATGCGCATTATGTCTATACCTGACCTGGTGGGCGTGCATGAGGCCGGAAACCAGATTGCTGCAGTTGAGGCCATACGGAGTCTGTGGGGACCCGGAGGAGTGCTGTTTATCTCGGTGCTGATACTTATTACAACACTGGGTTGTCTCAATGCCAGCATTCTTACAGGATCGAGGCCCTATTATGCCATGTCACAGGAGAAGCTTTTCTTTTCCGGCATCGGTAAGCTTAACCGGCACAGCGTTCCGGGCAACTCACTTCTCTGGCAGGGGATATGGGCCTCGGTGCTCGTGCTCTCCGGCACCTTCGACCAGCTGACTGACATGCTTATCTTTGCAGTTTATATCTTCTACGGCGCGATGGCCACGGGTGTTTTCATCCTGCGCCGCAGGATGCCCGATGTGCACCGGCCTTATAAAGTATGGGGCTACCCCGTTGTGCCGGCTGTATTTGTGTTGTTCTGCATCGGACTGTTTATCAATACCATAATAACACAGCCACGTGAGGCATTCATAGGTCTTGCATTGATACTTACAGGCATACCTGTATACTTCATCTTCAGGCGGAAATATCCGCACATCAATGGTGACTGATCAGGTTCCACAATCTTTCAGCCTGCTTTGCAGATTCCTTCAGGCAGGAATCCTCATCCACAGTGGTGATCTTTCTTTCCCTGACGATAAGCCGGCCTCCGGATATTACGTGGGTGACGTGGCGTGAGGATATTCCAAAGAGCAGATGTCCTATGAAGTTTTCCTTTGTTACCGGGGTGGGTGATTCATAATCGAGGATCACCAGGTTATTGTCTCCGTCGCCCCGGAAACCGTTTGCCCCGAGGTACCGGTGGACATTCCTGAATCGACGGTAGGCTGAGTCATAGGAAATATTGTCATGCTGCTGCCCTGAGAAAAATGCTGCCTTGAGGCTCTGGAGCATGTCACTGTGCATTCCGTCGGTGCCCAGCATGATATTATCTCCCAGTCCTGCCCCGTTGAAGTGTCCCACCCTGTTGTTGAGGTTACTCTCGCAGTTTTCAGCCACCCATGCCGGGGAGTTTCTTATCAGCTCCCTCTCCCGGTCATCAAGGTGCAGGCAATGGACAAGTATGCTTTTCGGAGAGCCAAGGACACCGGCGTCTGAAAGCCTCTCTACCACCCTTTTGCCATGCGCTGACACCGACTGCTCCTGGTCATACATGTCTTCGGCTACGTGTATATGGATACCGCTGTTTGTTTTATGCATGAGATCAACTGCCCGCCCGAGAGTATCGCCACCCAGGGTGAAAGAGGCGTGGAGCCCCACCAGGCCCTGATGTTCCTTAAGCCAGTTTTCAGTCTCCTCAAGACCATCGGCAGCAATCACCTTTCCGTCGCGGTCAGAGGTCTCATAGCACAACAGGTGAGAAATTCCCACCTTTTCAAACGCCCTGGCTATTGTTTCGAACGACCACTTCACGGCGAACGGTGAAGCATGATGATCTATCACGAAGGTTGATCCTGCCCTGGCACAATCCATGGCAGTAACCAGGGCAGACATTTTTATTAATTCATGGTCCAGATGTTTATCGAGGGTCCACCATACATACTGCAGGATCTCGTGAAAGTTGCGCGGAGTTCTCTTTGGGGCAGGCATACCCCGCGCCAGGGCTGAATAGGCATGGTGATGACCAACGGCAAACGACTTCGTCACCAGCCTGCCTGTACAGTCAATAACCTCGGTGTCAGGGCAGACAACACCATCATGATCCATGTTTATAAACTGGATGGCCTCGTCGTCAGATCGGACAAGAATGTCCTTGTTGCTGAAATCCAGTGTTTTCCAGTCGATGAATGTTGCGTTCCTGAGCAGAAGGTTCATAGTTTACTGATTCAGGTTTTACCTTTTCTCCGCAAAGGCAGTTTTGTTCTTTTTACCCCATCAAAGGCATAAAGGGCATTGGCCACGGCTGCCGCTGTCGGGACCATCCCGATCTCCCCGATACCCTTTGCACCGTAGGGTCCGACAGGATCTTTCTCCTCAATACCGATCACCTCAATTTCCGGCATCTCATCTGCCCTGAGTATACCGAGATCGTTGAACTTCATGCTCACCGGTCTGCCGTTTTCAAGTTGGAGATCCTCTGTCAGCGCGTATCCCAGTCCCATATGCACGGCTCCTTCAATCTGTCCTTCAAAGAGCATCCGGTTCATTATTTTCCCGGCGTCATGCGCTGCAATAATCCTGCTTACAGAACCGTCGTCATCCAGTATTGCCACCTGCGTAGCATATCCGTAGGCAAAGTGTATCTCCGGGTTCTCAGATTTTTCTCCGGGCCTGCATGTCCAGTCGCATACGTATTTTCCCCTGTAAACGCGTCCTGCAAGCTGTTTAAGTGAGCCCTTCCTGAGATCTTCCCTGATTCTTGCGGCTGTGTCAATCAGGGCATTTCCCAGCAGGGCTGTTGCCCTTGAGGAGGTGGTCATACCTGTAGGGAGGCCGGCAGCTGTGTCAACCTTCACTTCGATGAGCGAGGGATCGATTCCGGTCTCGTGGTGGAGTATCTGTATGGCCATGGTATGGATACCCTGGCCCATCTCACTCCAGCCGTGGCTGACGATGACCTTATTACCGGAAATGATCTCCACCGAGACCTCGCTGTCATCTGTCATTCCGTTCCCCACCCCGGTGTTTTTTATGCCGCATGCCAGGCCGGCATACCGTGCATTCCTGAAGGCATCCCTTACTGCGAGGAGTGTTTTCTTCAGCCCCACGCCACGCAGCAGCTGTCCCGTGGCTGTTCTCTTGCCGTCTTCAAGCGCATTGTCAAACCGTATCTGCCAGCGGTCAAACCCTCCCATGCGGCATAGCTCATCGATGCAGCCTTCCACTGCGAATGTCACCTGCGGAACGCCGAAGCCACGCATTGCACCGGAGGGGATGTTGTTCGTATATACGGTGGCAGCCCTGATATCCACAGCAGGTACCGAGTATGCCCCGGTGGCGTGACCCACAACCCTCTCCATCACCTTCGTCCCCACCGATGCATAGGCGCCGGTGTCTCCGAGAGCGTTGAGTCGCAGTGCCGTAAATTTTCCTCTGCTGTCGCATGCCAGGCTAATCTCCATCCACACCGGATGGCGTTTGGGGTGCATGATAAGTGACTCATCCCTGTTCAGGTGAACCCTGACCGGCTTTTTGAGATGCCATGCAAAGAGTGATGCATGACCCTGAACGGTTATATCCTCTTTTCCGCCAAAGCCGCCACCGTTCTGCACCTGTATCACCCTTACCTTTTCAGCAGGGAGCCCGAGTATCTCTGAAACAGCTTTTCTGTCGACATATGGTCCCTGTCCCTGGCTGTAGAGCCTGATGCCGTCATCCTCTTCCGGGATGGCAATGGCCGTTTCAGTCTCCAGGAAGGCATGTTCAATACGCTGGGTCTCATAGATACCTGTGCTCACCCATGAAGCCTTACGGAATGCCTCCTCAACATCTCCGGAACGGATGCTGCATGTCTCCAGGACGTTGGAGCGGCCGTCATGAACTTCGGGGCTGCCCGGCCTTGCAGCCTCGTGCATGTCAGTCACCGCCTCAAGGACCTGGTAATCAATTTTTATCAGTTGTGCTGCCGCCCTGGCAGCGGCTTCCGTCTCTGCCACCACACCGGCAATGACATCGCCAGTACAGTTCGTTGTCTCTCCCTCGGCCACCATCAGGGGCCAGTCGCGGAAGATGAGCCCGGTCTTATGCATCCCGGGAATATCTGCTGTAGTGAATACTCTTATTACTCCCTCAGCCCTGGCAGCTTCCGAGACGTCAATCTTGATTACCCTGGCCCGTGGATAGTCACTGAACCTGAGGGCTCCGTGAACCATGCCATCGAAATGCATGTCATCAACAAAATCCCTTTCGCCGAGTGCTGTTGCCTCAGCCATGTATTTCGGGTATGGCTGCCCGATTGCTGCCGGAGTTTTACCCTGAATGTTATTTTCACCACTTAAAATCCCGAATGCTGAGGCGATGGCATCGATTATCTTCACATACCCGGTACATCTGCACAGATTGGGTCGGATGGCTTTTATGATCTCCTCACGAGAGGCAGACGGGTTATTATTCCAGAGTGCCCTGGCCCTCATGATCATACCCGGGGAGCAGAAGCCGCACTGTACGGCACCTTTTTCAGCGAACTGCCTTGCAATGACCTTGCGGAACCTGGCGGGCAGGCCTTCGGTAGTGAATACTTCGGCTCCTTCAAGGCTTTTCATCCTTGTGCGGCAGGCCATCAGGGCCCTGCCGTTTATCTCAACCGTGCAGGCGCCACAGATGCCCTGGCCTGAACATCCGTCTTTGGCGGAGGTGATCCTGTTTTCCAGCCTGAGGTGATCAAGAAGCGACTCCTCCGGGTCACCCTCAAAGCTTCTCCGTATGCCGTTAAGGGTAAAGGTGATCATCGCATAAGCTTTTCAAGGTTATCCAGCGAAGGGTAAACAGAGGCTGGCATCCTTATCTTTGATGCAACAGCTCCCGGATCCTTCAGTCCGCTGCCTGTAAGCAACACCACATTGGATGAACCTGGTGCTGGAATACCGTCTCTGAAATATGAGAGGAATCCTGCGAATGCTGCAGCTGCTGCCGGCTCGGCAAAGAGTCCTGTGGCTGCAGACAACATCTTCGAGGCGTTCAGGATGGAGTCATCGGATACTGTGACTGTTTCACCGTTGTACTCTTTGATGAATTTCTTCGCCATGAAGAAGTTACGCGGTATGTCAACAGAGATGGAGTCAGCGATGGTGGTTGAAGGTACAATACCGAATTTATCCCCGCGGATATTCCTGACCAGGTTGTCGCTCTTGTCGGACTGCACGGCAACGATTACAGGCATCCTTTCAATTATCCCGAGTTTCAGGAGATCCCGGAATCCCTTGTAAATGCCAGCCAGTATCACACCGTCGCCTGCCGGGATGAATATCCTGTCAGGCACCCGGTACTGCAATTGTTCAAACAGTTCAAACGAAGCTGTCTTTTTCCCTTCGATGGTAAGGGGATTGAATGCGGTGTTACGGTTATACCATCCAAATTCCTCCGTAGCCTTCACACTCAGGTCAAATGCTTCGTCATAGGTCCCTTTGACCGGTACTATTGTGGCGCCGTACATGAGTATCTGCGTCAGCTTGGCCTGAGGGGCGGTCTCCGGGACGACTATCACGGCTCTTTGCCTCTGAGCGGCACATATTCCGGCAAGTGACGAGCCGGCGTTGCCGGTTGAGGCTGCGATGATTGTTCCATATCCTCTTTCAGCGGCATATGCCGAAACCAGGGCCGAGGCCCTGTCCTTGAATGACCATGTGGGATTCTGTGAATCATCTTTCAGGTAAAGAGCGAACGGAAGTTTTGTGCCATCAAGTTCAGCGGTGCGGTAAAGGGGAGTGTTCCCGACTCTCAGCGGCGGCATCGAGTCAATACTTTCCAGTGGCAGCAGGTCGATGAATCCTTTCTGCCTCAGCCCTTCGAACCCGCTGACCCTGCTTTTTATTGCTTCGTAATCATAGAGTGTCATGAGCACACCGCGCGGGGGTTCACCGGGTACCTGGCTTTTACTGCAGGAGGGGCAGAGATAGATCGTTTCCCCACCTCCGTAATCCCTGCCGCAGTCAGTGCACCTGTATATGTATTTGCTGTTGTTCATTTCCCTCCTTGCCGGTCTCAGAGTGTTTTCAGAAGCCCTGTCCTTTCGTTGAATTCATTTATCAGCTCATCCCATCGTTCCACCTGCCTGAACATCGTGTTCCACACATCCCGGTCATACCACAGCTGGTTAAGCTCCTCCACATCCTTTCCCTGCTGTTCCACCCAGGTATAGTACTTGAGGTTATGTATTGCCTTCCGGTCATTGTAGTTAAGCTCCTTCATGTTGTCACAGCGGACTCCGGGAAGACACTGCTCGAAGTCGCGCACAGCCTGCAGTATGTCATATTCGCCTCTCTGCCCTCTGAGTTCTTCTATCCGTGACCCGTACATTTCGGCAGAGTCAGTGGCTATGGTGACAATGAAATCATCTGATGTCATCTCAAAGTATCTTGCGGTCTTGATAGCCGACAGGATATTACCTATTGATGAGATTCCAAGCAGGGGAAGGTTATGCACCACCACCGGGTCAATTCCGATCTGCATCAGGTATTCACCTCCCTTTTTCTCATTGAACAGCCTCAGCAGTCTCATGCAGTCCTCATCATCAATGGCCGTGACAGCGTCGGTATTCCTTACGTTGTGTATCCACGGCACATGCTTGTCACCTATCCCTTCAATCCTGTGGGCTCCGAATCCGTTCATCAGGAGGGTGGGGCACTGCAGTGCTTCAGAGGCCACCACCTTTATTCCGGGAGCTATGGTCCTGAGGTAATCGCCGGCAGCTATTGTTCCGGCCGATCCGGTGGCTGATATATATGCAGCCAGCCTGCTGCGCTCACCCTTCAGGGTGTTGTACACTTCCTCAATGGCCTGTCCTGTCACATTATAATGCCATGCTCCGTTGCCGAACTCATCAAACTGGTTGAAGATTATGCAGTCAGGCCGGGTTCTGCGTATCTCCCAGCATTTGTCATAGATCTCTTTGACGTTTGACTCGCATCCGGGCGTGGCTATGACCTCAGAGCCTATCTCATCACGAAGCCAGGCAAACCGCTCACTGCTCATCTCCTCTGGCAGTATGGCCACCGATTCGGTACCCATAAGCTTGGAGTCGAAGGCCCCGCCCCTGCAATAGTTTCCTGTTGAGGGCCAGACAGCCTTCTGCCATGAGGGGTCAAAGCCCCCGGTAATGATTCTCGGGGCGAGACAGCCGTATGCTGCCCCCACCTTGTGGGCTCCCGTGGGGAACCACTTCCCGATGAGCAGTATGATGCGTGCATCCACACCGGTCAGCTCCCGCGGCAATTCAATGAAGTTGACCCCGCCGAACAGACCGCCTCTGGCCACAGGCTCATTCTTCCAGGTAATACGGAAAAGATTGAGCGGATTGATATCCCATAGTCCCACATCGCTCAACCTGGCCTTGATCTTTTCCGGTATGAGATCCGGGTTTCTCTGCTGTTCAAAGGTGGGAAGTATGATTCCCCTCTCCCTGAAACGACTGACAGCATTTTCCAGCGCAGTCTCACTGGTAATCTTATCAATAGGTCGGATCATAATATCCTTCTGGTTTTATCACTACTTAAATGCAAGTTAGTCAATAAGCAACTAATTCAACAATGCCCTTTGTCATACACTGAGCAGGCTCTCCGCACCCTGCATCATCACCGCCATCTCAGCGGCTTTCTGAAAATGTGCCTCCCTGATGCAGGGTGTCAGGAACTTCACATCTGTCAGCCTGAAGGTTTCCCTGTCAAAGGTTGCCATTACGAAGTCAGTCTCATAGATATAGCTGTCAGTCAGTTGCGTGAGGGTGGCGAAGCTTCCCTTGTTTTTGTATATCAGGTTTTTTCTGCCCTTCAGTACAGAGAGGAAGAACCCTTCTTCTGCATTATTGAATGATTCTGTGGTTAGCCAGAATCTTGGCTTCTCACGGAATGGTGCCCCTGAGGTGGGGCAGAAGGTGTTGCAGTTGCCGCATTCATTGCAGAAGTTGGCGATATGCAGGATCTGGTACTGCTGCCTGATCTCAAACAGGGCATCATCCCTGAATATCATCTCATCGTCTTCGGTCTTTACCGCTTTCTGCAATAAACGGCTGAAAGGGGTTATCCTGTAAGTACGGTTTGCAAGGTTTGGGCATACGGTTGTGCAGATGCTGCAGATCTCGTCGCACCACAGACACCTGGCCGATTCCTCCTTCATGACCCTGCCCTCCTGTGTGGTGCTCACGAGGGCAAAGGTGCGCCTTTCTTGTTCAGTCGGTTCGGCAGGGGGCGTGGCATGGACCCTCTTTGCCCTTTTTATCATCAGCTCTTCGTATGAGAGTCCTCTTTGCAGGCCAGGTTTCTGAACGGTGAGGCTGATACCTGCATCCCTGATGATCTGCTCAGCAGCTTTCCGGCCGTCACCGATGGCGTTTATGGCAGTGGAGGCCCCCCTCATGGCGTCGCCACCGGTGTACACCCCTTTTATCCGCGTACGGTAGGGTTTGTCACCGACTGACAGATCACCTGCATCACCGATGTCAATGTCAGTTATCTGTCCGATAGCCGGAATGATTGTGTCACAGGATAGCTCAAACTCACTGCCGTCAATTTTCACCGGTGCCGGCCTCCCGCTGCGGTCAGTGCCCTTCAGCTCCATCCTGCCGCATACCAGGCCTGCCACCGCGCCATCCTTTACAATGATCTTTTCCGGCGCGGTCAGTTCAAGAATGGTTATACCCTCCTTCAGAACCTCCCTTATCTCGCCCTGGTCTGCCGGCATCTCATTTACCGTACGCCGGTAGACGACTGTCACGGTGCCATCAGTGCCAACAAGGCGGTATGCCGTTCGTGCGGCATCCATTGCGGTGTTGCCTCCCCCGATGATAACGACATTCCTGCCGATGCCTGTGGCAGTGCCCGCCCTGGCAGCGAACAGGAACTGCAGCGGGTCAAGAACTCCCGAAGCATCGGCTCCTTCCATGTTCAACGGAGAAGCCAGCTGTGCCCCCGGTCCAAGGAAAATATAGGGATAATCGACCTGCAACTCCCGGAACTTTTCTTTATCTATC
>SBFZ01000109.1 GCA_006227095.1 Bacteroidota bacterium
TTCTCCTCCTCGGCGTCTGACCACAGTTTCTTCTTCTCAAGGAAGAGCTTCATGCGACGCAGCGGGTCCTTCTTGTCCCATTCCTTCTCCTCTTCCGTGGTGCGGTATTTTGTGGGGTCATCAGAGGTGGTATGAGCACCCTTGCGGTATGTCACTGCCTCAATCAGCACAGCCTGCTGTTCCTTCCTGGCATATTCATGTGCAAAACGGAAGGCTGCAAGCATTGCGAATATGTCATTGCCGTCAACCTTCAGGCCCTTGATTCCGTATGCCTTTGATTTGATGGCGATGTTAAGACTTGCAGTCTGCATCTTTACCGGTACCGAAATAGCGTACTGGTTGTTCTGCACCACGAAGATCACCGGCACTTTCCATACTCCGGCGAAGTTGAGAGCCTCATGGAAGTCGCCTTCCGATGTTCCGCCGTCACCAACGAATGCCATTGCAACCTCATCCTTCTTCTGGTATTTGATTGCGTAACCAATTCCTGCACCATGCAGGAGCTGGGAAGCGATAGGAACAGAGAATGGAAGCACATGGTTTGCTTCATCGAATCTCATTCCATCTTCAAAGCCCATATTGAACATGAATATCTCCTTCATTGTCACGCCCTTGGCCAGCCAGGCACCCATTTCGCGGAAAGCCGGCACCAGCCAGTCTTCATGTCTCAGCACTGCGCCGGCAGCAACTCCGATAGCCTCCTGACCGTAGTTTGGAGGATAGGTGTAAACGCGGCCCTGACGCTGATAGGATACTATCATATGATCAAGGGTCCGTACAAAGAGCATGTTTTTATACAGTTTCAGCATCTCGTCATCGGAGAGCTGAGGCATCAGCTCCTTGCTGATAACCTTTCCGTTGTTGTCAATCACCTGCAGCATCTTGTCCTCTGCAGGATCAAACTGGTCGAACATATCTTGTTTTGTTTAACGTTTCTGCCATAAAAGACAAACAAGTTACGAATTTGTTCAGGATACTATTTGACAGATTCGGCATAAAAGGGCTCGCTGCAGGGAATATTTACCCGGCCAGAAACGGACGACCGGAAACGGCGAATGTGAAGAAATGTTAACGGCTGTCAGGTGTCTGTTTATTTATTTTTAAATTAGCTGACTATTATGCAGTCAGTTAACCCAAACAACAAAACCATGAAGAATTCTGTCAAAGCCATTTTGATTGTGACTCTCTTTGTTCTAGCCTCATGCCAGAAGAAGGCAGGAGACGAGCTTACCCTTCCGTTTGAGAAGTATGAACTTGAAAACGGACTAAACGTCATTCTCCATCAGGATCAGTCTGATCCGATAGTTTCTGTTGCCATCTATTACCATGTTGGCTCAAACCGCGAGGTGCCCGGCCGTACCGGTTTTGCACATCTCTTTGAGCATATGATGTTCCAGCAGAGCGAAAACGTTCCGGAGGACCAGTATTTCAGACTGATCCAGAGTGCCGGCGGAACTCTCAACGGATCCACCAACCAGGATCGCACCAACTATTACGAGACTGTTCCGAAAAATGCCCTTGAGATGGTTCTGTGGATGGAGTCAGACCGCATGGGTTATCTTACAAACACTATTACACAGCAGGCTTTTGCAATCCAGCAGAATGTGGTTCAGAATGAGAAGAGGCAGAACTATGACAACAGGCCATACGGACATTCATCAACGGTCATGGCGCGGGCCCTGTTCCCCGAGGGTCATCCCTATAGCTGGACTACCATCGGTGAGATGAAGGATCTCTTTAATGCCACGGTGGATGACGTGAAGGATTTTCATGGCAGATTTTATATTCCCAACAACGCAACCCTGGCCATTGCCGGAGACTTCGATACAGAAGAAGTCAAGGCACTTGTTCAGAAATACTTCGGAGAAATACCGAAAGGTCCCGAAGTTGAAGTACTCAAGCCGCTGCCTGTGACCCTCATGGAGACGAAGAAGCTCTACCATGAAGACAACTTCGCCAATGCAGCACAGTACACCATGGCTTTCCCGACACCGGAGAGATACTCGAAGGATTCATATGCCCTTTCGGCTCTGGCTGACATCATTGCCGGCGGGAAGAAGTCACCGATGTACAATGTTCTTGTCAAGGAGAAAAAACTGACATCCAATGTCATGGCAATGAATATGGCACAGGAGCTGGCAGGAACTTTCCGCATTTCCGTGACGGCTAACCCGGGTGTATCACTTGCCGATGTTGAGAATGCCATTTTGGAGGCTTTCACACGTTTTGAGCAGGACGGAATCACCGAAAAGGACCTCGAAAGGGTCAAGGCCGGGCAGGAGACCGGTTTCTACAATATGATAAGCGGTGTACAGGGCAAGGCCTTCAGGCTTGCCGAGTATGACATCTTTGCCGGTGACCCCGGATTCTACAGGCAGGATATGCAGAACATGATGGATGTTACCATTGATGATGTAAAGAATGCCTATGAAAAATATATCAAGGGAAAGAATTATGTGGCAACAAGTTTTGTCCCGAAGGGCAAGATTGAGCTTGCAGCAGCCGGTTCTGCCGATGCAGGGATACAGGAGGAGAACATCCTGACTGCGACAGAAGTTAAGATTGAGGCTGGCGCTGCCGAGGAGATCAAGAAGACTCCAACATCATTTGATCGTTCAGTACAGCCCCCGCTTGGTCCTGACGTATCAGTCACTGTTCCGTCAGTATGGAAGTCGTCGCTGGCAAATGGCATGAAGCTTTACGGGATCCGGCACAACGAGGTACCTCTTGTTCAGTACAATATTGTCATTGACGGGGGCCATATGCTTGATGATATAAGTGCTCCGGGAGTGGCAAACATGCTGGCCATGATGCTCAATGAGGGGACCAGAAACAAGACCCCGGAAGAGCTTGAGGAGGAGATTGACCTTCTTGGTTCAATGATCAGGATTATGGCTGATGATGAGGACATAACTGTAAGTGTCAACACACTTGCACGTAACTTTGAGAAGACACTGGCCATAGTTGAAGAGATGCTTCTTGAGCCCCGTTGGGATTCAGTTGCCTTTGAGCTTGCCAAAACACGCACTCTCAACGGACTGAGGCGGAGTTCAATAGACCCCACATATCTCGGTTCAATGAAGCTGGGCAGGCTTATACTCGGCGAGGAAAATATTTTTGCCACTGATGCTGCCGGTACTCCTGAGAGTGTAAAGGCCATGACCATGGATCAGATAAGGGAGTATTACGAAAAGTATATATCTCCCTCAGTAGCCAGGTTCCTGGTTGTAGGTGCAGTTGATCAGCCGAGGGTTGAGAAAGCACTTGCATCACTGAATGCCAGCTGGAGTGCCAGAGAAGTACAGATGCCGGAGCTGGCGTTTGCTGCTGCGCCTGAAAAGCCGGCCGTTTATTTCGTGAACGTGCCGGGGGCAAAGCAATCCAACATATTCATTGGCGCCCCTGCAATCCCGAGAGGACATCCTGATTACTACGCAGCATATGTTGCCAACTACAAGCTTGGCGG
>SBFZ01000028.1 GCA_006227095.1 Bacteroidota bacterium
TATTTCCCTGATAATATCCCGGATCTCGTCAACCTCAAGGGTGGTGAGAAGCCGAAGCCGTGTCTCCCTGAACCCGGGAAGGCCCTTGAAGTAATTTGAGAAGTGTCGTCTCATTTCCAGTATTGCAGCCTTGCCTTCCTTGTGTTCCAGTGACTTGTCAAGATGGAGCAGGGCCAGTTCAGCCTTCTCCTCAACTGTAGGTTCGGGAAGCAATTCGCCCGTATCAAGGTAGTGACGGATCTCCCTGAATATCCATGGTCTTCCGAATGTTGCCCTTCCTATCATTATTCCGTCAACGCCAAACCGGTCAAACATCATCTTTGCCCTTTCAGGACCGTTAATATCACCGTTGCCAATGATCGGGATCTTCATCCGGGGGTTTTTCTTTACTTCGCCTATAAGCGTCCAGTCGGCTTCACCCCGGTACATCTGAGCCCTTGTCCGCCCGTGAATTGTCAGGCCTGCAATACCTGTATCCTGAAGACGTTCTGCCACTTCCGGGATTATCTTGCTGTTTTCATCCCAGCCGAGCCTCGTCTTAACCGTCACCGGGATTTTCACTGCCCTGACTATAGCAGATGTCATGGCTATCATGAGCGGAATATTCTGTAGCATCCCTGCCCCTGCACCACGGGCAGCTATTTTTCGTACCGGGCATCCGAAGTTGAGGTCAATAATATCAGGCCGGGCTTCTTCAGCCCTGAGGGCTGCATCGACCATTGATTCAATTATGTGACCGTAGAGCTGTATTCCTATGGGCCTTTCATAATCAAACAGGTCAAGCTTCTTTACGCTGCTGCGGCCATCCCTGATGAGACCATCGGAGGAGATAAACTCGGTGTACATGAAGTCAGCACCGAACATCTTGCAGACATACCTGAATGAGGGATCTGTGATATCTTCCATGGGAGCAAGAAAGAGAGGCTGCTCCCTGAGTATGGTATTGCCGATCTTCAATGTCTGTTACTGGTTTTCCTGGTCAACACTGAACAGGGTGGGAGAGAGATCCTTCCGTGCTGCTTCGTTCCTTCGGAAGACGTATGTCACTCCGTATTTTTCAGCGGCAGCTCTTTTCTCCTCTTCTGGAAGCGAAGAGAAGGAGGCTTCGACCTCATTCCAGAGAGAGGCTATCAGTTCATCAGCTTCACTGCGCATGTCAGATGTCCGGTTGACACATTCTGCTGCTCTCCTGTTACTGGTTTTATAGTGATTTCGGGTCTCGAGGAATTTCTCATACCTCACTTTTACCACAGCAATCGTCGGATTTGTCACCGGTGTATTCCCTTTCCTGATGCGGTATTCCTCACCGTCAATGATCCGTTTTCCCCATGCCACCAGCTCATTTTCGGTAGTAAGGGAAGGAATAGTTGAATCAGTAGTTGCGATGCCATAAAAAGACCTTGTTTCAGGTGGCAGTTCGCCTCTTGTTATGGCCATGTTCATGACCTTCAGAAAGTGAGTGAGGTAAATCCGTGCCTTACGGGCGGTATTCTGGTTTGTCTTTGCCTTCTCTGTCTGGTTGACAAGCGTCTGCCGCTGGTGGCTTATTGCGTTTTCAAACATGGGAAGGAAGGCCTGTATCTTAACCAGTGTCTTCATAGAAAATGCGAGCCTGAAGGGAGGAATCTCCTTGCTCATTTCAATGGCTTTCTTGAAAGCTCTGAGACGGGCAGAGTCTGTGTTGGGAAGGCGGCGATAAGGCATAAAAAGGGGTTTAACTGATTTGCCAAAATGCGAATATACACTCTAATGATAACATAACAACGCCCTTCGCAACTAAAAATTACTGATAATCTGTAAAAAAATCATTGGCTCTTGCTACATTAGCGTTGTGGTATATAAAAATTTATCAGATATGTTTGAAAAGGATGTTTATGTGAAGCGCCGCCAACGGCTGAAGTCCCTGCTGAACAATGGTATAGCCCTGTTTATCGGGAATGTTGAATCACCGATGAATTACCCGGACAATACCTATCACTGGAGGCAGGACAGTGATTTTCTCTATTTTTTTGGTGTTGACATTCCCGGTCTTGCCGGCCTGATAGATTTCAATTCAGGGGATGAGATAATATTCGGTGATGATTTCACTGTTGATGACATAGTATGGATGGGTCCGCAGCCCTCGATTGCAGGGCTGGCCTCGGGTGCCGGAATCACTCTTGCATATCCGGTGGCAAAGCTGGCTGACATGGTGCATGAGGCTCTTGCCGGAGGCCGTGAGATTCATTTCCTTCCGCCATACCGTGCTGAGACCAAGATGACCCTTGGTGCCCTGCTTAAGGAAAATCCATGCCAGATGCGCACACGGGCTTCAGAAAAGCTCATCAGGGCTGTTGTTTCACTCAGGTCAATCAAGGAGGATGTTGAGATTGCCGAGATTGAAAAGGCAGCTGATATTGCATGCGAGATGCAGACCACTGCCATGAGGATGTGCAAACCCGGTATTAATGAGCAGGAGATATTCGGTGTGCTTCAGGGGATAGCCTACTCGAAGGGTGCCGGTCCGGCATTTCCAATTATACTCAGCATCAACGGCCAGACTCTGCACAACCATGTGCACATAAATGTGCTGAAGGAGGGAAGGATGATGGTTACCGACTGCGGTGCCGAGTCAAACATGCACTACTCGGCTGACCTCACCCGTACCACTCCGGTCGGAGGAAAATTCAGCCAGCGCCAGAAAGAGATATATGAGATAGTGCTTAAGGCGAATACAGAAGCAATAAAAACAGCCGGTCCGGGCATATCAAACCGTGACCTGCACCTTGGTGCATGCAAAATAATTGCATCGGGGCTGAAAGATCTTGGATTCATGAAGGGGGACGTTGATGAGGCAGTGGCAGCCGGCGCTCATGCACTCTTTATGCCTCACGGGCTTGGACATATGATGGGTCTCGACGTTCATGATATGGAGGCTCTCGGAGAGAATTATGTGGGTTACAATGACGAGGTGAAGCGAAGCACACAGTTCGGGCTGAGGTCACTTCGCTTTGCATTGCCATACAAGCCGGGTCATGTCTTTACCGTTGAACCGGGCATTTATTTCATTCCCGAGCTGGTTGCCAAGTGGAAGGGGGAGGGCCTCCACAGGGAGTTCATCAACTATGAAAAGGTTGAGACTTACCTTGACTTCGGCGGTATCAGGATAGAGGATGATGTGCTTATCACTCCCTCCGGTTCAAGGATGCTTGGCAAAACGGCACCCAAGACCGTTGCTGATATAGAATCGACCTGCCAGGGATAATTCCCCTCTGTCAGCGATTGAGCAGGTTAATGTTGCTGATAGGTTAAGACTTTGTGGAATCATAAGAGGCTGTCCCGGAAGGAAACAGCCTCTTGATTATTACAGGTGCCTGGGACCTGGCGCCGTTATTTCCCTACAATGCCTTTATGTATTCCCGGTTCAGCCGGGCGATGTTGAACAGTTTTATCTGTTTGGGGCACTGTGCCTCGCAGGCACCGGTA
>SBFZ01000331.1 GCA_006227095.1 Bacteroidota bacterium
ATTACGGATGCCAATGGCTGTACCGACATGGACCAGACCATTCTCACCGTTGCCACGCCTGATGCCACCATAACACCTGTTGACACCCTTTGTGTTGACAGTCCGGCCGTGACCCTTACAGCCCATGACCTTGGCGGTGTCTGGTCAGGACCCGGGGTGGTGGGCAATCTCTTTATGCCGGCCCTTGCCGGAACAGGCAACCACATAATCAGGTATGAAATCCTGAACACTGACTGTGCGGCCTGGGATACTGCCGTCATAACAGTCATGGCGCTGCCGTCAATAATCATTGATGAACCGGGAACTCTCTTCCTCAACAGTGCCCCGGTGACCCTGACAGCATATCCCACCGGAGGCAGCTGGTCAGGCCCAGGCATCACCGGTAACCAGTTTGATCCGGCAGAGGCCGGACTGGGCAACCATATGCTGACATATTCAATACCTCCGGAAAGCTGGGGTTGCGATGCGCAGAGAGACGTATATGTAACTGTAATCATGCCGCCGATGCCGGTGGCAGATTTTGAAGGAGAAAATGCTGGCTGTGCCCCCCTTACGGTACGGTTCATGAATAAAAGCAAACACGGAGAGAGCTATACCTGGGACTTTGGAGACAGGCAGTACTCATCCGAGAAAAACCCCGTTCACACCTACTTTGTTCCCGGTAACTACATAGTGAGGCTGACGGTTCATAACATAGCCGGAGAATCTGTCCGAAACGGTGTCATTACCGTATATCAGAATCCCTCGGCAATTTTCGATGCCTACCCCAAAGAGGTGGTCAACAATGAGCAGATAGTCATCTTTTACAGCTATTCATATTTTGCGGATTCATGGTTGTGGCAGTTCGGAGACGGAGCTACTTCAACAGATGAGAATCCGTACCATAAGTATGAATCACCCGGTACATATACTGTCTCGTTGCATGTTTCAACCAGGGATGGTTGCATAGATTCAGCGGTCATGGATACACCTGTGGTGGTGGAGTGGAAAACGGGTGAACTGAAGTTTCCGAACGCCTTCAAATGGAACGGCACCGGTCCTACCGGAGGGGAGTGGACAGAAGGTGTTCATCCGTCAATGGACAACGTTTTCAGACCTTTCTTTGAAAATGTAATTGAATACAAATTGCAGATATTCAACAGGTGGGGTGTGCTTATATATGAGAGCCACGACCTGAAAAAGGGCTGGGACGGCTATTCCGGGAGTGGTGACCTGGCATCCCAGGGAGTATATGTGTGGAAGGCAACAGGGAGGTATGCCGACGGGGAGTATTTTGACAAGGTGGGTGATGTGACCTTCCTTCATTAATGGCAACCAGTCCCGGGGTCAGTGTTTCCCGCTGCCGGGTTTCATTATCACACCAAGTTTCTTTTTGCCGTCTATCATTACATTGAGCGGTTCAGGGAACCTGACATGCCGGAGCAGTTCATCTTCGGAAACTGTCTCTGCCATGGCAAGGAAGTCATAATCAATGAAGCCATCACCGGTCGAGGGGTTTACATTGAAATAGCCTACCCTGAAGGCGGTCAGGTTCTGAAAGAAATGAGTACCCTGGCTCGGGTCGATGCGATAGTTCTCCAGCCCTGACTCAACGATAATCCTTGCGCCAGAGATCTGCTGCCATTTGATGGGTATTCCCCTCCATACATCCGTGGAGCCCCATCTGCCGGGCCCTATAAGGATGTAATTTGTATCCTGGTTGATCAGGGCTTCATTGATACCCTCAATCCTCCGTGCTATTTCCTGATTCTTTGAAGCATCGAAGTTCTCAGTCCTGACATAAACAACGTCCCGGAGGCCGCTTATTGTTCCATTACCGAGGGCCAGGCCCGAATAGACCACCGTCTCTTCATGCGGGATATTTTCGAGCCTGAACTTGATGGTTTCATAGTTTTCAACTATGGGCCTGATCTGCAAAAGATTGAAGACCACAGGCTTTTTCCCTTCAGGGTCAATATTTGCGGCAAACTCTATTTCAACCGGGTTGTTGAGCTGTTGCTGGCCTATCTCCAGGATTTTTTTCAGGATATCTGTAAGGGGGAAGAAGTCGTACCTCAGGATATTTGCAAAAGTGATCACCTTTCGGCCTCCCTTCACCATTTCATCGCGGATGATATCATCCTGGTAATCATAGGTTGAAGCGGCAAACCTGAGAGATCCGTCTTCCTCGGCTTCACCAACGGGCAGTTTAAGGAGGTTTACGGAATCGTCAGTGCTGGGCACGAAGCTTGAGGGGTTGAGATCGAGAGAGTAAAATTCCTGCTGGGTCTCCCTCAGTGCCATCCGGGTATCGGAAAGCTGGATAATCTTGGCCGGATATTCGGGTGAAAACCTGAGTGATACTCCTCCGTCAACGATATATTTTCCAAGGCCGAAGGCAAGGGTAACATAACCCTCTTCAGGCTTCTCCGGGGCGATCGGGTAGAAATTGACAGACCGTGCCACGCCTGACAGGGTGGGGTAAAACCGGTTTCCGTACCGTTGTCCGCATACCTCCTGCAGGACGATGCCCATCTTCTCTTCCTCCAGCTGGTTTGCCGTAGCCTTCATATAATTACGGCTGCCCCTGAAAAAGACTGATGCAAATACGCTCTTTATGCCAACCCCGAGTAGTTCAAGCATGACGATATCATTATCTGCCTTTGGGATCATATAGGTAGAGTAGACGCCGGCAAATGGCTGAAAATGTGAGTCTTCAAGCAGACTTGACGAGCGGATGGCAACAGGTCCGGTGATGATTGAAATAAAAACCAGCAGATCCTTGTGTATCCTGTAGGGGAGTCTTGCCCTGACAAAGGCGTCAAGGATTTCCCTGTCGCTCTTCTCTGAGAGGCCTATCCCGTAGAGGTTGTTCTCAGCCATGAATTCATCGAAGATATCGGTGCTGAGGACAACGGTCCGGGGTATTGCCACAACTGTTTTCTCAAATCCCTCGGAGAGCTGGTGCTGTTTGATAATATGGTCAAGGAATGCCAGTCCCCGTGCTTTTCCGCCCATTGATCCCTCACCGATCCGGGTGAAGGTCAGGTATTCGTCAAAGTGTTCACGGTAAAAATCGGCAATAATGCCATGGCCCTTGCTTCTCCTGAAGTTGGCAATCGTATCAAAGATGAATCTTCTGGCCTGGTCAAGGCTCGGAAAATCATCAAGGTGTATCTCCTTCAGGAATTCTGCAAGCGAAAAGAGAGCGCGTGCATAGAGCCATTTTGAAAGGTGATTTCTTGAGAGATGGTACCTGAGTGAATTATCCGGTATCTCAAAAAGCTTCCGCTGGAATGTCTGCAGGTCGGATATCCTTGAAATTTCCGCACCGCTTTCCGGATCGGTAAAGACAAAATCCCCGAAGGAAAAGTTCTTTTTAAGAAGGCTTTCGAGTTCTCCTTCAAGATTGACTGAGTTGCTGTCAATAAATGCGTTGAAGTACTCAGGTTCATCCTCCATAATGCCACTCCCTGATGAGT
>SBFZ01000205.1 GCA_006227095.1 Bacteroidota bacterium
CTCCGCCTTTTTAATTACTGACCTGATGCGGGCATAGGTGTACTGTATGAAAGGACCGGTATTGCCGTTGAAGTCTATTGACTCAGCCGGGTTGAAGGTCATGTTCTTTTTCGGATCAACCTTAAGGATATAGTATTTGAGAGCTCCAAGCCCGATCTGCCTGCAAATATTGCTTTTTTCCGTCTCGCTGTAGCCCCCCAGTTTACCCAGTTCCTGCGACATGATGGTGGCAGTTTCAGTCATCTCAGCAACCAGGTCATCAGCATCCACCACGGTCCCTTCGCGCGATTTCATTTTTCCTTCCGGAAGCTCAACCATCCCGTATGAAAAATGGTGCAATCCGTCAGCCCATTCATATCCCATCCTTTTCAGGGTTATGGTAAGTACCTGGAAGTGATAGTTCTGTTCGTTTCCCACCACATAGATATGGCGGTCAAAATGGTAATCGTCATACCTTATCACAGCAGTGCCGAGATCCTGCGTCATATATACGGCGGTTCCGTCAGATCTGAGCAGCAGCTTCTGGTCTAGACGGTCTGCAGTCAGGTCTATCCATACAGAACCATCATCCCTGCGGATCAGGTGTCCGTCCTGAAGTGAGCGAAGCACAATCTCCTTACCCACCTTGTAGGTGTCTGATTCGTAATAGATCCTGTCAAACTCAACTCCAAGGGCCCTGTAGGTAACGTCGAAGCCCTCGTAAACCCATGAGTTCATCATCTGCCACAACTGTACCGTTTCGGGATCTCCGGCCTCCCACCTGACCAGCATCTGCCTTGCTTCCTGCATCAGCGGGGCATTATCACGGGCAGTCTCGGGAGCAGCACCGGCGGCGACAAGTTCTTCGGCCTGCTCCTTCAGCTTCTTCTCGAAGAGAACATAGTAATCGCCCACAAAATGATCTCCCTTAACACCCTCAGAGGCCGGTGTACGTCCTTTGCCGTATTTCTGCCATGCCAGCATTGACTTGCAGATGTGTATACCGCGGTCATTTACAATGTTGGTTCTGACAACACGGTTGCCTGCGGCGAGGAATATCCGTGAAAGTGAATAGCCAAGAAGATTGTTGCGAATATGACCCAGGTGAAGAGGCTTGTTGGTGTTGGGAGATGAATACTCAATGACCACCGTCTCCGAATCAGGCCCGGGATGCACGAATCCGTAGCTTTCGTCAGAGTGCATGGCTGCAAGCCGCTTTTCCCACTCTGCCGGTGCGATGGTCAGGTTAAGAAAACCCTTTATGACGTTGTATCCGCTGACTGTATCAATACGGTTCACCAGGTACTCACCAATCTCATTTGCTGTCTGTTCAGGGGAACTATGGGAGATCCTGGAGAGAGGGAAAACCACAAGGGTATAATCGCCCTCAAACTCCTTGCGGGTCTTCTGAATCTGCAGCAGATCATCATCTGCCTCAGCATCGTAAATGCTTCGCACAGCCTCTTTTATACCCGTTTTGAGTACCTTTTCCATCCTCTTTCAGTTATGGCTGCAAATATAGCATATTAGTCATTACTTTTCGCCCTGAAATCGCACCGGAACGGGGGATAAATTGTTTAAAAAAGTTGATAACTGTTTATTATTTTTTGACGAAAACCGAAACAGCATCTGAAAAAACAGGTTACCTTTAGCTTGTACATTGGGGCAATAGTGTAAAACAAGGGAAGGAACGACATGATATGGTAAAACTTCAGGATATTCGGATTGAGGCAGGCTCTAAAACGCCACAGGTTAGTTTTACGGCTGCAACTGGAAATCTAACCTTTATTGGCAAATCATTGCCTGAAAATGCCTCATCGTTCTTTGAGCCCCTTTATAAGTGGGCTTCGGAATATGCCAAGAATCCGGCTGAGAGCACCAACCTGAAATTCAATGTGGATTATTTCAATACCTCCTCTGTTATCTGGATGGGGAAGATTCTGAAGGTTCTTACCAAGATCAAGAAGAGTGATCATATCCTCTTCGTTCATCTTTATTTTGACATTGAGGAATATGACTCCATGGGTGAGGAGGATGTAAGGGAATCCCTCTCCCCCTTCCTGGATGTCACTGCTGATGCCACCTGCAGTGTCGGCATAAGGCTTTATGGGATTGATGAAGACGGCAATACACTGAAGGAGAACATAGTTCTCATCTGATCCTGACTCTCTCGCTTTTTACCGGTTTTTGGCTTAACTTTACAGGATGTAACTGGTTTTGTTATGAAAACGGTTAGTCTTTTCCTGATAATGTTAATTTACCCGCTCATGAATATTTTCGGACAGGAACGTGACAGGCAGCCCGTGGTTTCTGGGAGTTTCTATCCCTCGGATCCGGATAAACTCAGGAGTGAGCTTGCCGGATATTTTGCTTCATTCAGGAACCCGGATGATGCCGTAAGGGTAAGGGCCATGATAGTGCCCCATGCCGGGTATGTGTTTTCGGGCCATACGGCAGCGGCAGGCTTTGCTTCCATACCCTCAGGTGCCGTTTATGACAACATCTTCCTGATCGGTGTAAGCCACAGGTACGCCTTTGAGGGAGCTGCGGTGTTCACTTCAGGCGACCTTGTCACACCGCTGGGAACACTCAAGGTCAACAGGGAGGCAGGGGAACAACTCAAAAGGACAAACCGGTGGTTCATCGGAAAGGATGAGGCACACGGCCCGGAGCATTCCCTTGAGGTGGAATTGCCATTCATCATGTATCACTTCAATCCGGTCCCGCAGGTAATTCCCATACTCATAGGTACCAGGAACACAAGTGTGCTGAAGGGGATTGCATCAGGGCTTCAGTCCTGGTTCAATGAACGTAACCTGTTCATAATCAGCAGTGACTTCTCGCACTATCCGTCATATGATGATGCCAGGCGGGTTGACAGGCTTGCCAGCGATGCGATCATCAATGGTGATCCTGACCTGTTTCTCCGCACAATTCGCAACATTGAGTCATCCGGGACTGACAACCTTGCCACTGCCATGTGCGGATGGCCTGCAGGACTGGTACTGCTGTACCTTGCGGAAAAGGACGAAAGTCTCAGATTCAGGAATGTTGAATACACAAACTCGGGTGACTCACCCAGGGGATCAAGGGATGAGGTGGTGGGATACAATGCGATTGTCCTGGAGCGCAAGAGAACAGCCGGCACAGGCAACACCGCAACAAAGGGGGCAGCTGCCGGGAAGGCAGAAGATGAAGGTGCCACGGTCACCCAGGATTCCGGATCATTTACCCTTACCCCTGCTGAGAAGCAGACTCTTATTTCGATTGCGAGGGAAGCGATTTCAGCCAGGCTTGACGGGAGAAAGCCTGCCACAATTGATGCCACCAGGCTGACACCCCGGCTGAAGGAGCCTCTTGGTGCATTTGTCACCCTGACAAAAGAGGGGGAGCTGAGAGGGTGCATAGGCCGCTTCACCTCAACGGATCCCCTTTGGGAGGTAGTTGCCGCCATGGCAACGGAAGCTGCCTT
>SBFZ01000382.1 GCA_006227095.1 Bacteroidota bacterium
GATGCCCGACAGGTACGCAAACGTGACCCGGGCCGGATCCGGATCGAAGCCTGACCCGCACCGGCACGACAGCAAACCATTTAACCAGTATTAACCCTTTAAAAAAGAAATATGTCTTCAAGCACCGCAGCATCAAAGATGACGAATTACAGGTGGGCCATCACCTCGCTCCTGTTCTTCTCGGTAGCCATCAACTACATGGACCGCCAGGTACTCTCTCTTACCTGGAAGGATTTCATAGCACCTGAGTTTCACTGGACCAACAATGACTACGGAACCATCACCGGCCTTTTCTCAATCTTCTATGCAGTCTCACTGCTTTTCGCCGGGAGGTTTGTCGACTGGATCGATACCAAAAAGGGATTCCTGTGGGCTATCGGTGTCTGGTCGGCAGGCGCAATGCTTCATGCTTTCTGCGGTATTGCCACTTCGGGAATAACTGCCGGCAAATGGCTGGTGGGGTTTGAGGAAGCCAGGAGGATAATAGGCACTGTGGATGACATCGGAATGGTAACAACTGTCAGTGTGACACTCTTCATCTTTGCCCGTTTTGTACTTGCCCTTGGCGAGGCCGGAAACTTCCCGGCAGCAATAAAGACCACAGCTGAGTTCTTTCCTAAGAAGGATCGTGCCTTTTCCACAAGCATATTCAATTCGGGAGCACAGGTAGGGGCACTGGCTGCCCCGATAACCATCCCGGTGATAGCTGCAAAATTCGGATGGGAGATGGCATTTATCGTCATCGGTGCGATAGGGTTCATCTGGATGGGGTTCTGGATTTTCATGTACAAAAAACCGGAAAAACACCCGCTCGTAAACAGGGCTGAACTCGATTACATCAACCAGGATACCATCGCCGAGACCAGGGCAAACAACAACGTGGCAAAGCCAGAAAAGAAAATACCCTTTCTTGAGACTTTCAGATACAGGCAGACATGGGCCTTCGCCTTCGGGAAATTCATGACTGACGGTGTCTGGTGGTTCTACCTTTTCTGGACTCCGGCATACCTCAGTGACGTATATGGGTTAACCTCAGACACAACCATGGCAAAAACACTGATTTTTGTCCTGTATGCAATAGTGATGCTCTCCATAATAGGCGGATGGCTGCCAAAATATTTTGTCGACAAACTGGGGATGGATCCCTACGCCGGTCGCATGCGTGCCATGCTGATCTTCGCCTTCTTTCCGCTGCTGGCCTTGCTTGCCCAGCCACTGGGACATGCTTCATACTGGTTCCCCGTGATAATCATTGGTATTGCTGCAGCCGCACACCAGGCATGGTCTGCCAACCTCTTTTCCACCATCGGTGATATGTTCCCGAAATCGGCTATTGCTACAATTACAGGGATCGGCGGAATGGCAGGCGGTATTGGCGCCTTCATCATCAACAAGGGCTCTGGTGTTCTTTTTGATTTTGCCTCCGGGACAACCATGGTTGACGGTCAGGCAGCAGTGATGACAAAGGAACTGCTGGCTTCAGGAGCTCAATACCTTGACGGTCCGATGAAATTTTTCGGTTTCGAGGGGATAAGGGCCGGATATTTTATTGTCTTTTGTATTTGCGCCGTGGCATACCTCATAGGATGGATAGTGATGAAACTGCTTGTTCCCAGGTACAGGCCAATAGTGATTGAATAAATAATAAAAAGGATATGAATGATTTCAGTGACCTGAAAGGAAAAGTGGCCGCCATCACGGGCGGAAGCGGAATAATCGGGATGACCCTGGTAAGGGGCCTCTGTGCCGCAGGGGTGAACGTGATAATACTTGATGTTAAACCCGAACGCGGGGAGGTCACCGCCGCCGAAATGGCAGCCAGGCCTGACTGCGGAATGGCAACAGGCATAGGAGCCGATGTGACTGACAGGGAATCACTCCTCAAAGCCAGGGACCAGATACGTGAAAAGTTCGGATCACTTGATATCCTTGTCAACTGTGCCGGGGGAAACAAGTCCACCGCCACCACCGCCAAAGAGTTTATCTCAGGCAACGAGAAGGACCTGAAAGGATCATTCTTTGACCTTGACATTGAAGGATTTGACGGCGTATTTGACCTTAACTTCAAGGGAACGGTACTTCCCACAATGATCCTCGCAGAGGATATGGTAAAAAAGGGTAGCGGATCGGTCCTGAACATCTCATCAATGAATGCTTACCGGCCTCTCACAAAGATTCCGGCATACTCTGCAGCCAAAGCCGCAATCAATAATTTCACACAGTGGCTGGCGGTCCATTTTGCCCCCGCAGGAGTCAGGGTCAATGCCATTGCTCCGGGGTTCCTCCTTACCAATCAGAACCGCTTCCTGCTTACTGATGAACAGACCGGTGAAATGACTCCGAGAGGAAAGAAAATTATAGCTGCCACACCCATGGGCCGTTATGCTGAACCTGAGGAACTGGTTGGCACCATGCTTTACCTTCTCTCTGATACATCATCATTCGTTACAGGAGTGGTGATACCTGTTGACGGAGGATTCAGCGCATACAGCGGTGTCTGAAAGGAACTATTTCACCCGGGAATTGTAGTATTACTGACAACCATCACCGGCAAACAACATGAGCACCCTCGAACAATTCATACCGGAAAAGGATTTTTTTATCGGCATAGACTCCGACGGCTGTGTATTTGATACTATGGAAGTGAAGCACAAGGAGTTCTTTTGTCCCAATACCGTAAAGTACTTCGGACTTTTTGCCATCGCCAAATATGTACGTGAAACATGGGATTTCGTAAACCTCTATTCCGTGACGCGGGGCACAAACCGGTTTCATGCTCTCATCAGGGTCATGGACCTGCTTGCCGGAAGGCCTGAAGTGGCTGAACGCGGTGTGACCCTTCCCGATATGGACCCCCTCAGGGAATGGGTGCGAAAAGAGAGCAGGCTGGGTAACCCGGTCTTCATGGAATATGTGAATGACAACCCCTCTCCTCCCCTGAAGGCAATTCTTGCCTGGACACTCGCCATAAACGAAGATATTGCAGAATGGCTTCGTGACATGCCACCTTTCCCCCACGCCAGAAAATCAATCGAAAAACTAAGTTCCATCACTGATGCCATAGTGGTGTCACAAACACCCCTCGAAGCTCTGACACGTGAGTGGAAGGAGCATGGCATAGACAACATGGTAAAGGCAATAGCCGGCCAGGAGCAGGGAACAAAAAGCGAGCACATTGCCATCGCCACCAGGGGAAGGTACAGACCTGACAGAATCCTCATGATTGGCGACGCTCCCGGTGACCTGAAGGCGGCAACTGACAACAGTGCTCTCTTCTTCCCGGTGATCCCGGGAGATGAAGACAGCTCATGGAGACTCTTCCATGAAGAAGCCCTTGAAAGGTTCATGAACGGAACCTACAGGGGAGATTACGAGGAGAAACTTATTGAAAAATTCAGGCGTTCGCTTCCTGAAAAACCATCATGGGAGCTAAGGTAAATT
>SBFZ01000200.1 GCA_006227095.1 Bacteroidota bacterium
TAGGGGGTATTGACATTCTCGGCGGTCTTCTCCACTTTGACCCCTACCTGCTTACTTTTATACTGATCACCTTCTTTTCATTCACCTACAGTTTCTATGCCATACGCCAGCCTGAGATCCTTGAGTTTCCTGCACCCTCGGAGGAGAGCATCGGTACCGATAGTGACACCGGAGGAAGGTATGCAAGGAGCGGACTCAGGGAAGAACAGGCAAAGGAATACCTTATAACACTTATAAGGTTTATGGATGAGGAAAAACCATACCTTAACGGAGATCTCACCATTTCAGACCTCTCAAGAAAAACCGGCATCCCGAAGTACCATATTACCGAAGTCCTGAATGAAAAATATGGCCGGAACTTTTTCTCCTTTGTAAATGAATACCGTGTCAGGGAGGTGATTAATCGCATCAGCGACCCGAAATTTCAGCACTACACCATCCTCGCCATAGCATTTGATGCCGGATTCAATTCAAAATCAACGTTCAACAGCTTCTTTAAAGCCTACACCGGCAAAACCCCAAGCGCATACCGGCAGGCACTTTCAAAGACTGACTGATGGTGTGAGCCACTCGGGTAATACCTGAAAAAGTCCTGCAACACGTCCGGACCATCCGGTCAGGACGACTGGCGGTGTATTACTGGTCACCTTTGTCATAAAAACAGGGGATGACACTGAGACCTATTTTGATTCTGACTCTGACAATACTTTCCCTTTCGCTAGCCGGACAGGAAAAGAGCTACACTGCAGGGGGTTTTGTCAGGGGCGGGGCTTTTTTCAGCACAGGAGATTACAAGCATGACATCAATGCTGCCTTCGGCGACATGGCTTTAACCATGACCGCAACAGACAACCTTAACTTCAAGGGCTTCGGTGACCTGCGAATACGTACAGGACAGCAGTTCGGGGAGAACATCAACTCATTGATGGTACGCGAAGCATGGGGCATGTACTACAACAGCTTCATGAGCATTTCTGCCGGAAAAAAAATCATCAAATGGGGCAAGACCGACATCTTTACTCCCCTGTCAAGATTCAATCCTGTTGATTATACCTTCCGGACGCCAGATTTTGAGGATGGCGACATGGGAAATCTCCTCGGGGAGCTGACATTCACCCCGGCACCCTTCTTCAGGCTCTCAGTGGTGGCAACCCCGTTCTGGAATCCTTCGGTTCTGCTAATCAAACCGGTTTCATTGCCTCCGGGGATGGAGGTGTGGCTCCCCGGGGAATTCAGAACCGGCAATGGCTATCATTCCTGGGGTGTCAGGGGCGATTTCCGGTTCAGCAGCATTGATGCCGGCCTGCAGTATTATCATGGCCCTGAACTTATGCCCGGGCTGACTCTGATAAGCGCCGATTATACAAATCCGCTTCAGCCTGCCATTACGGTTGAAGGTGTACCTTATATTATCAGCAATACGGGGTTTGATTTTGAGGCAATAATCTCCCCTTTTGTTCTCAGAGGTGCCGCTTCACTCACCACGCCGGCGAAAGACAAGGCAGGCAATGAGGAGGTGCCATTCAGACAGTTCGAATGGGTGGCAGGGTTTGACTGGACACCCGGTGCGCTGAGATTAACAGCAGAGTATTCCGGCAAAAAGGTCCTTGATTTCTATGAGTCACCATATGACCCTATACTTGGTACAGAACCTGATATGCAGCAGCTGGCGGAACTGTTCAATACACCCGGATTTGATCCGGTGGAGTTCACCAGGCTGCAGATAGAGGCATTCAACAGGCTGTACAACAACCAGCTGCATGAATATTACCATTCAGCAGGTTTAAGGATGGAAGCCGATCTGCTCTATGGAAGGCTGATTCCGTCGGTTACAACAGTCTTCAACTTCACCTCAGGGGACCTCGTGATCCGGCCGGCGTTGAAATACAAGCCTGCTGACGGAGTAACACTCAGTGCCGGATATGAACACTACCAGGGAAAGAAAGGCGGCATGTACGATATTATCGATGACTTTATGAAGGCAGCATACTTTACCGTAAGAATTGATTTTTAGACAATGACAGAATTTATCATCAGATACAGATGGGCAATAATTGCGGTATCGGTTGCCATGGCAGTCGGACTGGGCCTTCTTATACCCTCATCGGAGACCGACCCTGATATCAGGAACTATATTCCGAAAAACATGGACTCAAGGGTCACCAATGATTCCATCGAGAAGGAGTTTGGCGTACAGGACATGATCATGGTGCTGTTCACTGATACCACAGTTCTCAAGCCGGGTGACCTTCAGCAGATCAGGGAGGTTGACAGGGCCTTTTCAAGGATGGAGGGTATCGGTACTGTCAACTCGTTGTTTACTGCCAGGAAGATAGAAGGCAGGGAAGGTATGATGACAGTTGACCCTCTGATCAGAAGGATACCGCAATCAGCAGAAGACCTTGAAACCCTGAGGCAGGAGATACTTGACAACCAGTTTGCACGTGACATAGTGGTCTCGTCAGACATGACTGCTGCGGCCATCACCGGCACAATAAACAAAAACGTATCTGAATATGAAACCCTGAGCAGGGTTGATTCAGTCATTGCGGCAAACCAGGGAGATGCAGCTATCCTTACCGGAGGACTCCCCTATATAAGGCAGTTCATTACTTCTGATGTAAATCATGATGCACTGATTCTGATTCCCCTGGCGCTGGTAATAATGCTTACTGTCCTGAAACTGTCTCTTGGTGACTGGAGAAGCGTCTTCATCCCCTTTACTGTTGTGATACTCTCCACAGTGGTGACAATGGGATTGATACCGCTGCTGGGATGGAAGTTCTCCATAATTATGTGCCTTGCCCCGATTATCCTTATCTCTGTGGCAAATAACTACGGAATTTATCTCGTCTCCAGGCACAAGGAGCTGGGAAGGGCTGACATGCCACTGACTGGAAAAGAGACCGTAAGGGCAATTACCGGATCGCTGAACATGCCTATTCTGTTCAGCGGACTTACAACCATTGCCGGATTGCTTGGCCTGCTGACTCATTCAATAATCCCTGCAAGGCAGGTTGGAATCCTGGCAGCTACTGGTGTCAGCCTTGCACTTGCAATGAGCCTGTTGCTCATACCTGCCCTGATTTATTTGCAGCATACCCCAGGAAGGAAACCCCTCCCTCCTCCTTCAGAGAAAAATGACCTGATCAACCGGGCACTGTCGGTGATCTCGTCGGTGGTTATCAGACGGCCGGGAAAAGTGCTTCTGATATCATTTGTGATTACACTCCTTCTTGGTACCGGTATGGTTTTCCTGAAGATTGATACCAACCAGGAGAATTTCTTCCCACGTAAGCACCCTGTAAGAAAGGCAGCAGAAATCATCAATACGAAATTCGGAGGTTCTCAGACTGTCTCGGTGATGATCACCGGTGACATCAAGGACCCTGTTCTGATGCAGGGGATAGATGACCTGACACATCATCTGAAGGCTTCG
>SBFZ01000159.1 GCA_006227095.1 Bacteroidota bacterium
TGCATTCCGGCCCTTCAGCAGGCAGCCGGCCGGCAAACATTTGCTGGCAGTTGGTGAGAGGGTTGTCAAGGGACCCCTTTTCGGATGCAGAATGTGCGGAAACTGCCTGCTGCAGGAGACGGCATTCATCTGTCACATGGCTTGTCCCAAGGGGCTCCGCAACGGGCCGTGCGGCGGGGTGAACAACGGTTTCTGTTATGTGGATCCCACCCGTCGCTGTGCCTGGTATCTCATCTATGAAAGGTCACGCCGCATGCACCGTGAACACAAGCTTCTTGAAGTTTTGCCACCCGTAGACTGGGACAGGGCAGGGACAGAGACATGGGGTGAAGTGATACGCACTGCCCGGAAGGCAGGACTGCGAAACATATTCCTCCCTTCTGCAAGGAAGGGCATGACCTTTGCGGCAGCACTCGATGAGAAGGTCTTCAGGCCCATACGGCAGCCTGACTGGTGGAGGGGCGATTCAGAATACCATCCTCCTGTTGTCACCGAGCCGCAGTCACCCCTTGAGCAGGAGCTGCGCACAGGCCGTTTTGTAATCACCGCCGAGGTGACGCCGCCGCTGACGGCCGCCACGGCAAGGCTGCGCGAAAAGATTATGACGGTGAAGCCGTTTGTCTCTGCCATCAACTTCACTGACGGATCATCAGCGGTGCCCAGGATGTCAAGTGCGGCCTGCTCGGCCGTGGCGGCCTCACTCGGGGCCGACCCGGTGATGCAGATCTCGGCACGTGACAATAACCGTAACAGCCTGCAGTCACTGGCCATCGGCGCAAATGCACTTGGAGTATACAATATTCTCTGCCTCTCGGGTGACAGTCCCCGGGTCGGCCCCGCACCGCGAAGCAACATGAATGTCGTTGACATTGACTCCGTGCAGATGCTGTGGATTCTGAGGAGAATGCGTGACGAAGGGATTTATCTTGACGGAAGGGAGATAAAGAACAGGCCGAAGTTGTTCCCCGGAGCCGCCATCGCACCCTTTGCCCAGGATCCTGTCATGCAGGCTATACGCATCAGGAAGAAGATCAACGCCGGAGCCCGGTTCCTGCAGACAAACCTGGTCTTCGATCCTGACAGCCTGGACCCGCTGCTTGAACAGCTTGAAAAGATGGAGCTGACCGGAAAGGCTTACCTGCTGGTGGGAATCAGTCCTCTGAAGTCGCTTTCACTGGCAAAATACCTTAATAACAACATCCCCGGAGTGACTGTTCCCGATGCCATAATGAAGAGAATGGCAGATGCCGGACCCGGCCTGGCAGAGGAGAGCATCAATATAACGGTTGAGAATATGAAAAAGCTCATGACAAAACCGGGTGTCAGCGGCGTACATATTATGCCACTGGGATGGGAGGAATCCCTCCCGGTGATAATCAAAAGAGCAAAGGATGAAGCTATTCACCTCAAGAGAGCTGGCCAGGGCAACCCATCTTGAAATACCTGGCGGAGTAATTATTGCAAAAGCCCTGATGCAGATTTTCCGCTACAACAGGCTGAACAGGGTTTATGCCAGCACCTATGACACTGACCCGGTTGTCTTTATAAACTCTATCCTTGAACATCTTGATGTCAGGTTTGATATTCCGGAAAAGGACCTTGAAAATATTCCTGCAGACGGGGCTTTCATTACTGTCTCCAACCACCCTTTCGGGGGAATAGATGCCCTTATACTTCTCAAAATACTGATGCAGCGCAGAGCGGATGTCAGGGTAACGGCCAACTTTCTGTTAAGGAACATTGATCCGTTGAGGGATCTGATCGTTCCTTTCAATACCTCCGGAAAATATGCGGTAAAAAAAGCATCGCTCACAGCCCTTGAGGCAGCCATCAGCCATGTAAGGGAAGGTCACGGACTGGCAATGTTCCCGGCAGGAGAGGTCTCGGCTTACCAGTCCGGGTCAGGACTGATAACCGACAGGGAGTGGCAGGAACCGGTTTTAAGGGCGATGAAGGCAGCTGAGGTTCCGGTGATCCCGGTTTATTTTCACGGTACCAACTCCAGGTGGTTTCATATTCTCGGGCGTATTCATCCGCTGCTGGGCACCGCGAAGCTTGGCTCCGAGTTCATAAATAAGCGGCACAGGGTAATCAAAGTACGTATCGGCAGGGCCGTGTCGGTAGCCGAGCAGGCGGGGTTCAGCAACGTAGCCCAGTTAGGTCGTTATCTCAGGGCCCGTACATACTCGCTGGGGTCAGCCCTTGAAGCGAAGCCGTTCTTTGCCGGCCTGAGAGCCCGCCGTGCCAGCCGCCAGGAACCAATTGCACCTCCACTGGAGAGAGAGGTTCTGGTTGATGAGGTCAAAAACATCAGGCATTCCTGTGAACTCTTCAAGGCCAGAAACTTTACGGTTCTCTTTGCCCCAACGAGTCTAATCCCCAATCTCATTAAGGAGATAGGAAGACTGCGTGAGGTAACTTTCAGGGCGGTAGGTGAGGGAACAAACCGGGCTTCTGACATAGATGAATATGACTTCTACTATCATCATCTGATAATATGGGATGACGATGCCGGAGCAGTGGTGGGGGCTTACAGGATCGGAAAGGGGAATGAGATTATCAGCCAGTACGGCATAAAGGGATTTTATATCAACTCCCTGTTCAGGATAAGGAAGTCATTCGAACCTTTCCTCTCGGTATCACTCGAGCTGGGGCGATCATTCATCGTGCCGGAATATCAGAGGAAGGCCATGCCGTTGTTCCTGCTGTGGAAGGGACTGCTGACGGTGCTTCTTGAGAATACCGCCTACCGGTATCTCATTGGCCCGGTGAGCATCAGCAATGAATTCTCGGCATTTTCCAAATCATTGATAGTTGAGTTTGTCAGGAATAATTTCTATGATCGCGACATGGCCCGTTTTATAAGGCCGCGCAGGAAGTTCAGCACTCAGATTGACCGCCGTGTTGACAGTGAAATAATAATCTCATCGGCAGAACGGGACATCAGCAAGGTTGAGAAGGTTGTAAGTGACGTTGACAATGGCTACCGCATTCCGGTGCTTCTGAAGAAGTACCTGGAAGTCAATGCCCGGATCATAGGATTCAATGTTGATCCCGACTTCAATAACTGCCTTGACGGGTTGATCATGCTCGATGTCTATAATCTGCCTGCCGGTTTTGTGAGTGCTCTCTCGAAGGACCAGGACAGTGAGGAGGTTGTAAAAAAACTGAAAAACAGGAAATAACAGCAGCCAGGGGTAAAATGAAAGGGGCAGGTCACAAGACCTGCCCCTGCATATATCCTGACAGCAAATGCTGCTAGTAGAATTTGTATCTCAGGTCCTCAACCTCCTTCTTGTCGCGGAGGGCCTGGTAAGCTTCGTATGACGCCCTTATCTGGTAGCTGGAGTTCATCCTTTCCTTAACCATTGCGAGGTCTTCTGCAACGGCGGGGGTGGCATCGCTGACCATAAAGAGATAAACGCCATTGTTACCCTCAACCGGTTTTGACAGTTTGCCGGGCTCCGATGCTGAGGCGGCTGCTATCAGCGCAGGTTCTATCCCTGCTCCGGGAACCGAGAATGACCTGAAGTTGATGCCGCTTGCATCCTGAACAGTGGTGTTGTAATGGGCAGCGATTTCATTGATGTCTTTCCCTTCAGCTTCAAGTTTCTTCATCTCGGCTGCAATTACCTCTGCCTTCTTCCTCTTTGCAAGGATGAATCTTATGTCAGAGGCAACATCTTCCACGGGGGCAATTCCCTCCTCCTGTACCCTGGAGCAGTAGGCAACAACATACATGTCAGGAAGCTCAAACACTGCCTGGCTGCTGTTATCCAGTACTATGCTCCCGGATTTGCTGTTCTGGAACAGAGCCATAACCAGTCCCCTTGACTGGGTCAGGCCCGGCAGTTCCTTCTGATCAGGGGTAACATTCATCGCCAGTTTCTTGTTGAGATTTCCTTCGGCAACAGCCTTGTTGAATTTCTCGTAGGTGTCATTGGTGCCGGCAAACTGTGATGCCTCAGAGTAGATACGCTGTGTGGTTGCGCTGCTGGGGATAACCTTGCGGTCAACCACTCCTATATCATATTTCCTGACCTTACGGCTCTGATCGATAATCTTTATGATATGAACGCCAAACTGTGTCTCGGCGGTGACAATATCGCCCTTGTTGTTTCCGAAGCAGGCGTTATTGAACGGCAGGACCATCATCCCTTCACTGAACCATCCGAGATCTCCGCCCACCTGTGCTGAACCCTGGTCATCAGAGTTTGCCATTGCGAGGGTGTTGAAATCAATCCCTGACCTGACGAGAGCGATGAGGCTGTCAGCTTCCTTTCTTGCCTGCGCCAGGCTCCTTACTGCGTTGGGCGATAGGAGTATATGTGCTGCCCTGACTGAATCCGGGCGTTCGGCTATATCAACAATACGTGCAATCTTGTAGGCTTCATCCTCGAAATAAGGGCCGATGACTTCAGTCCTGTCACCTGACTCAGCCAGTGGACGAAGAGTCTCCGGAAGATCCCGCAGGGGCCTGTAGAAGCCCGTATGACGTGTGTCAGCCGTAAGGTTGATGTACTGTACCAGGTCTGTGGCAGAGGCAAAGTGTTCAACCTCGCCGGCAGCCCAGTTTTCTGTCTCCTTCATATCTGATTCAGAGGAAAAAATGTCAAAAACAATGTATTCCATATCCCTGGTTGCTCCTCTCTTGTAATTATCCTTGTGCTTTTCATAATAGGCACGGATCTCTTCAGAACTGACCTTTACGGCACTGTCAGGAATGACTGCATAGTTGCGTACCATAAAGTTAAAGTTCACGGTATTTGCTGCCAGACTGTTCTCGTACTCTGACTGCATGCCGGTTACATATAACCCTTTTGACATGAGGTTCACCAGCTTGGTGTTCAGCCTGTCATTTATAATCTGGTCCTCAAAGAAGAGCCAGTATTTTTTTGTATTCTCGTCAGTTTCAGTGGCTTTCAGAAAATTAACAAGGAATGATTCATTGAAGGCGCCTGTTGATGGGTCAGTAAAGAGCTGCCTTACAATAGGATGCGGGTTGTCGCCGAAAACCAGCATCTCCACCTCCTCCGGGCTGACTCCGAGTCCGGTCTGCCTGTAGGTCTTCCCCATCAGCTTCTCGGAAAGTATCTGCTGCCACACCTGCTCCCTGAGGCTCTGCATCATTTCATCATTAACCTCGGTTGAACCTGACATCTTGTAGATGTCAACAAGGTCCTGCACCCTGGTCTCAAATTCCTGGTATGAAACAGTCTCCCCGTCTATATGGGCCAGCTGGTAGTATTTGTCTGCCCTGCGCCTCTGCGCAGTATTGTTTCCGAAAAAATCACTAACAACAAAGAGAAGCAGTGAAACCCCGATTACGATTGCCACAAGCGGTCCCGCCTTCTCTCTCAGGTTCTGAAGTATTGCCATCTGAATACTAATTAAATAATGAATTTACCTCTTGAAAAATACAGGCGACAAATATAACAAAATTCAGTTAAACAAAAGGATGCGTCCAATTCTCATTTTTTTTAACTTCCGGGAAATATGATAATTCTCATTTTTACATTATACCACACAGTAAGTTAATATATTGGAAAAACCAAAAAAGCCTGGATATGTCAAGAAACCTGAGAGGCCTCTCTTCGAGAAGAGGCCTGACCGACGGTCTGTATGAGAGTATTGCGGGGGCTTCCGGCAACGGTCATCAATCCCCTGATGAAAAGCTGAAGTCAGTGGCTGAGGAGTTCATGACCGGTCATGCCGCAGTTTTAAGCACGAGCTCCTTCTATGATTTTCTGCAGCCGGCCCATGCCGGAAAGAAGGTATTCATGTGTGACGGTACTGCCTGTCTCACCTCCGGAAAGACTGAAGAGGTTAGGAGCCGGTTGCTGGAGACGTACCGTAGTGAAGAGATAGGGGTCATGACCTGCCTGGGGCATTGTCATTCAAACAATGCTTTCCTGGTTAACGGGGAGATCCGGCTTTGCGACAGTGATGCCAGTCCGTCGGAAATCAGGGTCACTTCAAATGCTGAGATGCCTGCGATGCTTACCCCGACAGGAGATGTGAAAAATTATTATTCACTTGCCTTCAGGTGGGCAGGTGAGACAGAAGCAGCGTTGAGGGAGCTGGAGGTTTCAGGTCTTCGCGGGAGGGGCGGGGCCGGGTTTCCGTACCATATCAAGGTACGGTCATCACGCGATGCGCGTGCAGACAGGAAGTATATAGTATGTAATGGTGATGAGGGTGATCCGGGAGCCTTCTCTGACAAGTGGCTGCTGGAGGAGAGACCGCATGCGGTGCTGTTCGGCATGCTGATGACCGGAATCATTACCGGCGCCGATACAGGTGTTGTGTACATCAGGGGGGAATATCCGCTGGCAGTAAAAAAGGTAAGGGAAGCAGTGGCCCGGATAGAGGAAGCCGGCATAGCAGCCGGCAGGGAGGGGGATGCCGTCACCCGTTTCCGGTTCCATGTGGTTGAAGGTTCAGGAGCATATATCTGCGGTGAGGAGACATCACTCCTCAACTCCCTTGAGGGTCTGCGGCCCGAGGTGCGTACCCGCCCGCCATTCCCGGCTGTTTACGGCCTCTTCGGCCGGCCTACGGTACTCAGTAATGTGGAGACCTTCGCAAATATCCACTATATACTGGAGGAGGGAGGCGCAGTTTGGGCTGCCATGGGTACTGAGAAATCTCCCGGCACAAAACTGGTCTCTCTTGACGGTGCATTCAACAGGCCCGGGTTGCTTGAGGTTAAGATGGGTACACCGATGCGGACGGTAATAGATGAGCTTGGAGGAGGAATGCGATACCCGGTCAAGGCATTCCAGGTGGGAGGCCCGCTTGGCGGACTGGTGCCTGCGTCAAGGATAGATGATCTGACCCTTGATTTTGAGTCATTTGCCCGTGAAGGCTTTCTCCTGGGGCACGCTGGGATAGTTTCGGTGCCGGAGGATTTTCCGGTAATTGAATTGCTTGAGCATCTGTTTGAATTCACGAAGAAGGAATCATGCGGCAAGTGCTTCCCGTGCAGGATCGGCTCTGCCCGTGGCCTTGACCTGCTTGCCGGGGCCGTCAGCGGCGGACAAAAGATTGACCGGCAGCTGTTTGATGATCTGCTTGATACCATGCAGATCGGCTCACTCTGCGCACTGGGAGGGGGGCTGCCTCTTCCGGTTAAGAATGCACTTCAGTATTTCAGTGATGAACTGAAGGATTATTTCACAGGAAAGGAGGCATAGTGATGGATAAGGTAGCATATATAGACAACAGACCCTTCCCCATTGAAGAGGGGGAAACGATACTTCAGTTTGTAAGAAGGCATATGGGACGTGAGCTGATACCCACGCTCTGCCAGGCAGACAACCTTGAGAACTACGGTTCATGCCGCATCTGCTCGGTGGAGGTGGCACTGAAGGAGAACGGTCCTGCCAGGGTAATGGCATCATGCCATACCCCTGTTGCTGCAGGATACTATGTCTACCCTTCAACGGAAAAGATCAGAAAGCTGCGGAAAAATATACTGGAGCTGGTTCTCTCGGAGTATCCTCCGGAGAGACTTGCCCCTGAGCCGGGAATGCTACCGACCGAATTCCAGGCAGTGGTGGCGGCAGCCGGTACGCCGGAGGTGCGGTACCCGCGCAGGGTTACCGTTCATGAGAAGGACAGGAGCCGGCCATATGTGTGGTCAGACCTTACAGAGTGCATCAAATGCTACCGCTGCGTAAGAGCCTGTGATGAACTGCAGGCGGAACACGTTCTTGGCATCGGGGGCAGGGGAGGAGAGAGCCGCATCATAAAGGGCTTTGACCAGTCGTTCCGCGACTCCCCGTGCGTGTCATGCGGCGCCTGTGTGCAGACATGCCCCACAAACGCTCTTTCAGACCGTTATTCCGTCAAGACCCTCAGGGCCGACAGTATAGTCCGCACCACCTGTACCTACTGCGGTGTGGGCTGCAACCTTGATGTAAAGGTTATTGACGGTCAGGTGAGGGGAATAGAGGCACCCCTTGACGGTGCCACCAACAGGGGCCATACCTGCCTCAAGGGGAGGTATGCCTTTGAATTCTACAATCACCCTGAGAGACTCCGTACTCCCCTGGTCAGAAAGAACGGCCAGCTTACTGAGGTGTCATGGGATGAGGCCTATGACTATACTGCTGCAAGGTTCCGCGAGATCAGGGAGAAGTACGGTCCGGATGCACTGGCCGGAATATCATCCGCCAGGTGTACGAATGAGGAGAACTACCTGATGCAGAAGTTTTTCAGGATAGTCATCGGGACCAACAACATTGACGGCTGTGCCAGGGTTTGTCATGCACCCACGGCGATGGGGATGCAATGGGCCTATGGTACCGGTGCGGCTACCAATTCAATAGATGAAATATACAAGACAGGATGCATTCTTATAATCGGGGCAAATCCGTCATCAGCACACCCGGTCACAGGAGCACGCATCAGGTCAGTGGTGGAGTCGGGAACACCCCTCATTGTCATTGACCCGCTGAAGATTGAGCTGGCCAGGCTGGCAAAGTATCATCTTCAGATAAATCCCGGAACAAATGTGGCAGTGCTGAATCTCTTTGCCTGGTATCTGCTTAGGGAGGGGTTTATTGATGAGGAGTTCATTGCCGGCCGGACCGAAGGATGGGAGGGCTTCAGGAGCTACCTTGAGAATCTTGATGTTGATGATCTGGAGAGGATATGCGGTGTAGACCGGGAGCTTGTGAGAGCGGCAGCCATTGAATACGGCTCTGCAACGTCAGCCATGGAGTTTCACGGACTGGGCGTAACGGAGCACTGGCAGGCTACAAAGGCTATAACCCTGGTATCGAATATCGCCATGATGACAGGAAATATCGGAAGACCCGGAACCGGAGTCAATCCCCTGCGTGGTCAGAACAACGTGCAGGGTGCAGCCGACATGGGTGTACAGCCTCATCAGGGTGCGGGATACCTGGATGTCACCAACCCGGCAAACATAGCCCTGTACAATGCCTATTACGGTGCAGAGCACCCCACCAGGGTGGGATACCGGATTCCCGAGATGTTCTCAGCTGCCGGCAGGGGAGACCTGAAGGCATTGTGGATCATGGGGGAGGATATCCTCCAGACCGACCCTAATACCTGCCATGTAAGGAGCTCCCTACAGGGTCTCGAGCTGCTGGTGGTGCAGGAGCTGTTCATGACCGAAACGGCACGGATGGCCGATGTCATATTCCCGGCATCATCATTCCTCGAGAAGGAAGGCACTTTTACCAACGGGGAACGACGTATACAGAAGGTGCAGCAGGTGGTGAAGCCGCTCGAGGGAACAAAGCCCGACGGGCAGATAGTGGTTGATATGATGAACCGCATGGGCTATCCGCAAAAGGGATATACTGCTGACATTACACTGAAGGAGATATCAGGAATTGTACCTTTCTTTAAAGGTGTAAGATGGGATGAGCTGGGTAACAATGGCAAGCAATGGCCT
>SBFZ01000060.1 GCA_006227095.1 Bacteroidota bacterium
GATTATGAATTGTCTTCCAACAATGGCAACTGGCAATGGGCAGCCGGAACAGGTTGTGATGCAGCTCCATATTTCAGGGTCTTCAACCCCGCCGAACAGACAAGAAAATTTGATCCTGACCTGGCCTATGTGCGCCGCTGGGTGCCGGAGATGGACACCCATTCCTACCCCGCACCTGTTGTGGACCACGCTGCCGCCCGCAAACGCGCCCTTGAAACATACGCTGCAGGTCTCGGAAGAGACTGAGAGCTCAAACCTCCCATTCAAACCGGGAAGTCTCCCGATAATGGAACGTAATCCTTGATGCTGATGCAATTTGATTATATTTGATCCGGTTGCATAACCTGCCGGAATGTATCTTTTACCCAAAATAAGATCCATCTTTAATCCTTCCATGTACCAGGGATGGGGTAAAACCCGGAAATATTTCGAAGGGTGGTATTTCAAGGTGGTGAATGCGGACGAGACCAGGGCTTTCGCATTTATTCCCGGTATTTCAATGAATGAATCAGGAGAAAAACAGGCATTCATCCAGGTCCTCGACGGTAAAAGGAAAACAGCCGATTATTACGCTTTTGAAGCTTCTGCGTTTATCCCCTCCGAAAAAGAATTCAGCGTTAAAGTGGGTGACAACTCCTTTTCCTCAGGAGGTGTAAGGCTTGACCTTCCCGCTGTAAGCGGAAAACTTGAATTCAATGATACCAGGGAATGGCCCAACCCCTGGTATGCTCCGGGGATCATGGGCCCATATACCTTTGCCCCGTTTATGGAATGCAACCATGGCATCGTCAGCCTTGACCATCCTGTATCCGGGTCTCTTGTCATTAACGGCGAAGAAACCGATTTTACAGGCGGCAGGGGTTACATCGAAAAAGACTGGGGCCACTCCTTCCCTTCAGCATATATCTGGATGCAGTCAAACCACTTCGGGGATCCGGAAATCTCCTTCAAGTCCTCCGTTGCCCGTATCCCCTGGCTCACGGGAAATTTTACCGGATTCATTACAGGTCTCCTGGTTGACGGTCATCTGTACCGCTTTACAGAGTATGGCGGAACCCGGCTGACACGCCTTGATGTAACCGGTACGGGAGTGGAGATGGAGTTCAGAAACAGGAACCATTCGCTCTCAGTATCTGCACCGACTGATACGGCAACACCACTCGCTGCGCCGATAAATGGATTTATGGGCGGACGCATTGAGGAAAGTATGACTTCAATCATCACCCTCACCCTCTCCGAAACATCAACCGGCCGCATCATCTTCAGCGGAGAGGGAAGAAACGGTTGTATCGAGATATCTGGCGATACCAGAACCCTTATGCCACAATAAGATATGGCAAATGTTGCAATTGCTGTAAAACATCTGCCTGACTTTTTCTTTTGAATATCTTTGCGGCTGTAAAATTCATTGACAACAGATTATGAATCAACTCAGCAGAATAGCCATTCTTATACTGTTCATTTCTACTTTTTTATCAGTCGCGGTCACGGCCCAGGAAGGGCCTGCCATGGAAGGGCCTGTCCAACAAGGCAACTTCAGGAAGGATGCCGTGAAGGTATTCATTGACTGCAGCAGCTGTGACATGAACTATACCCGGCAGGAGATTCCATGGGTGAACTATGTGAGAGATGTCAGGGAGGCCCAGGTCTATGTCCTCGTCACAAGGCAGAACTCCGGGAACGGCGGCAACCTCTATACTTACACCTTCCATGGAATGGATATTTATGCAGGTATGGACGATACCATTACATATACCAGCAACCCATACGAAACCTCAACAGAGATAAGGGAACGGCGCACAACCATCCTAAAGGCAGGCTTGCTGAGATTCGCAAGCAGAACACCGGTAATACATGAGATAGATATTGCCCATACCACAGCCATAGAGCAGGAAGAGGTTACCGACAAGTGGAGAAACTGGGTATTCGAGATCTCGACAAGCCCTGAATACAATTCAGAAGAATCATACAAGAGGCTTAACATAAGGAATTCCATCAGAATTTCGAAAGTTACTCCTGACATCAAGTTCGAGATTGACTTTGACCAGAGTTACACCAGGCAGAGATTCATAGAGGAGGACCTGGACACCACCTACCTCAGAAGTTTTGAAAGGGTGGAAAACCTCCTGGTAAAAAGCCTGGGTGATCACTGGTCTGCAGGGATGATATGGAATATCAACGCTTCGACATCGGAGAATTTTGATTTCAGCACCTCATTTATGCCTTCCATCGAATATGACCTGTTCCCCTATGCTGAGGCGACTCATCGGCAGCTAAGGTTCCTGTACAGTATCGGTTATCAGTTCAATGATTATACTGACACCACAATCTACAACAAAACGAGAGAAAATCTCTTCGGGCATCAGCTCAGGGTAGCATACCAGGTTCAGAAGAAATGGGGTTCGATATACTTCTCATTGAGGGGACTGAACTATTTCCATGACTTTTCCAAACATATGATTTCCGCAGACCTGTTTGCCAGGGTCAGGCTGTTCAAGGGACTCTCACTTACCATGAATCTTGAAGCGGCACGGATTAATGACCAGCTTAACCTGAGAAAAGGAGAGCTGACCGAGGCGGAAAGACTGCTCAGGCTCAGGGAACAGGCAACAGGTTATGAACTACAGGCAGGTATAGGTTTAAGCTATACTTTCGGGTCAATCTACAACAACATTGTTAACCCGAGATTCGGAAACTGATACGGAATAGTGACACCTGAACGCGATTCTGTTCAGGTTCATCGCTTGTTTTATTATCTTTGAAAGCGACGGCAATGGCGGCGCCTGAGCCACTATATCACTATTGATCAATGTATTATGGCCCACAAGAACCTGTTTTTTTTCAGAACTGTCCCCGGAAACATAATAGCTGTAGAGGCAGACAGGCATCTCTCTCCTGACGAAACAACCAGGCTTTCATGGCTGTTTGGCAATGCAGTTCCCGCAGGCGCTGAAACCGTTCCCGGAACGTATGTCGGACCCAGAAGGGAGATGATCACACCCTGGAGCACAAACGCGGTTGAGATAACGCAAAACATGGGAGTGGCCGGGATAACAAGGATCGAAGAGTATTATCGTGCCGAAGGAGACAATCCTGAACATGACCCGATGCTTCAGCGTGTTTACCATAGTCTTGACCAGGAGATTTTCACAGTACACCATGAACCGGAGCCCCTCAGGGAGATAGAGGATATAGCAGCATACAATGACAGTGAGGGACTTGCACTCAGCCCTGAAGAGATCAGTTACCTTGAGAACCTGAGCAGGACACTCGGAAGAAAACTGACTGACAGTGAGGTATTCGGGTTTTCCCAGGTCAACTCGGAGCATTGCCGGCACAAGATTTTCAACGGCACCTTCATTATTGATGGCCGGGAGCAGGAATCATCACTCTTCGGTCTTATAAAGAAGAC
>SBFZ01000172.1 GCA_006227095.1 Bacteroidota bacterium
AGTCTTAAGCCCAGCATCATCAAGGGCCTTGCGGCAAGGTTCTATGACAGCGTTGATGAGCTTGTCAGTCAGCTTCTCAAACTGTGCCCTTGTCAGTGACTTGACAAGGTGTTTGGGAATACCGTTTACAGGCATTATATAAGGGAGATTGATCTCTGTGGTGGTGGTGCTGGAGAGTTCAATCTTTGCTTTCTCGGCAGCTTCCTTGAGTCTCTGGAGAGCCATCGGATCCTGGCGGAGGTCAATTCCTTCCTCTTTCTGGAACTCGTCTGCCAGCCAGTCGATGATCAGGTTATCAAAGTCATCACCACCGAGATGGGTATCACCATTGGTTGACTTGACCTCGAAAACGCCATCACCAAGTTCAAGGATGGATATATCAAAGGTACCGCCACCAAGGTCAAAGACTGCAATCTTGAGGTCATGTGCCTTCTTGTCAAGCCCGTATGCCAGTGAGGCTGCAGTAGGCTCGTTGATGATACGCTTGACCTTCAGCCCTGCAATCTCTCCGGCTTCTTTCGTGGCCTGGCGCTGTGAGTCATTGAAGTATGCCGGTACGGTAATGACAGCTTCAGTTACTTCCTGGCCGAGGTAATCCTCAGCGGTTTTCTTCATTTTCTGAAGCACTATGGCAGAGATCTCCTGCGGTGAATAGTTGCGGTCATCTATCTTCACCCTGGGGGTGTTGTTGTCACCGCGGACGACCTCATAGGTCATCTTCTTCATCTCATTGGTCACCTCGTCATAGCTTCTTCCCATGAAGCGTTTGATTGATGATACGGTTTTCCTCGGGTTGGTGATAGCCTGCCTTTTTGCAGGATCACCTACCTTACGCTCACCGTTCTCAAGAAAAGCAACCACTGACGGAGTGGTGCGTTTGCCTTCACTGTTGGGTATAACCACAGGCTCGTTGCCTTCCATAACTGAAACGCAAGAGTTGGTGGTTCCCAGGTCAATACCGATAATTTTTCCCATTTTTATACTGATTTATACTTTAATTTCTTTTCTGATATTGCTTATTGTTTCAATGTTTGTGCCATGGAGCCTGACGGGAGATAATCATGAAAATATGTCATGGCATGATGAATATGCCGGCAGTCATGGTTTTGATGAGTATGACAAAACGGCAGGCGGGATTAAAAGAAACATGCATAATGGTAATCCATATTCTAATTTCGTAGCTTTGCAGGTGACAATAAATTATGAAGAGATGTCAGTACAGAAGACTGTTAAGATAGTTACCACCCATGTGCTTTACGAGATGAAGCTGAAGGGTGAGAAGATATCGATGCTTACGGCATATGATTATTCTATGGCCAGGATTCTTGATGAGGCAGGCATCGATGTGATTCTTGTGGGTGATTCGGCGTCAAATGTGATGGCCGGGTATGATACCACCCTGCCTATTACTCTTGACAACATGATCTACCATGCAGCATCGGTGGTCAGGGGTGTGAAGCGGGCTCTGGTGGTTGTTGATCTCCCTTTCGGCACTTACCAGGGAAATTCGCGTGAGGCGCTGGCCTCAGCCATCCGGATCATGAAGGAGACGGGTGCCAGTGCTGTCAAGCTGGAAGGGGGCCGAGAGATAGTGGAGTCCATTGAGCGGATCATGTCAGCCGGAATACCTGTCATGGGCCATCTGGGTCTTACTCCGCAGTCGATACACAAGTTCGGCACCTACGTGGTCAGGGCCCGGGATGAGGAAGAGGCCAGGAAGCTGAAGGAGGATGCAAAGATTATTGAGAAGGCAGGATGTTTTGCCATAGTGCTGGAGAAGATCCCGGCAGCGCTGGCGGGTGAGGTTGCAGAGTCAGTCAGGGTGCCGGTGATAGGTATTGGTGCAGGACGGCAGGTAGACGGTCAGGTACTTGTGCTGCATGACATGCTTGGCATCAACATGGAGTTCTCGCCTCGTTTCCTGAGAAGGTACCATAACCTTTATGACGAGATCAAAGGTGCGGTAAATCACTATATTACCGATGTGAGATCAGGAGAATTCCCCAGCGAGAAGGAGCAGTATTAGGGGATTTGAGAATTGCGATTTGCGATTTGCGATTTGGGATTTGCGAATTGGGAAATGCGGATTGCGATTTGCGATTTGGGATTAGTCAATTTGCGAATTGTGAAATGCAGATTGCGGTTTGTGAATCTACGAATTGCGGATTGCGGATTGCGTTGCGGTCCCGTGTGGGGCGGGAAGCTCCCGGGCCGGGATGAAGTTGAATCAAGAGAAAAAAGTTATGCGAAAGGGATTCCCTGAAATACTCTACGAGGACAATCACATAATCATTGTAAACAAGAGGTCATCTGACCTGGTACAGGGCGACGGCTCAGGTGATGAGCCATTGGATGATATTGTAAGGTCATACATCAAGCAGAAGTACAGGAAACCGGGAGATGTTTTCCTTGGTGTTGTGCACAGGCTTGACAGGCCTGTAAGCGGGTGTGTTGTATATGCCCGCACCTCGAAGGCTCTCACCCGTTTGAGCGAACTGTTCAGAACCCGTGAAGTGAAGAAGACCTACTGGGCGATTGTCACCGAACGTCCGCCGGCGGAGGAGGGGACACTCAGCAACTGGCTCAAGAAGAACGAAAAGCAGAACAAATCATATGTATATGCCACAGAGGTAAAGGGTTCAAAACTGGCTGAACTTTCATACAGGATACTGAGCCGTTCAGAGAGATATTACCTGCTGGAGGTTGACCTTCAAACCGGGAGACATCACCAGATAAGGGCCCAGCTTGCAGGGGCAGGCTGCCCGATAAAGGGAGACCTTAAATACGGTGCTAAACGTTCAAATGAGGGTGGTGGCATCTCATTGCACTCCAGGAGGGTCTCTTTTGTGCATCCTGTCAGAAAAGAGGAGATCAATGCAGTGGCTCCGCTGCCTGATGACCGTATCTGGAAGCTTTTTGCGAATGTGTGAACAGGGTAAAAATGCAGGAGTGACCGTGGTCTGTTCGGTCGTGGTCCATGACTAAAGCAGCCCCGGCATTTCGGTTCAAATACTGCAGTAAAAGAAGAAGAGGCACCTCTGCCGTGCCTCTTCTCAACCTAACCCAAAACTAACCTGAATCAACCACCTGATGATCTGCGGTCCCCGGCGGGCCCGCGCGAAAGGCTGGCGCCTTTATCTGGTCATCAGTATCTTTTTTACCTCCTCGAGGATCTTGTCTGCTTCCTTTGTCTTTTCCCTGGGGGCTCTGATATTTACAACAACTCCGTCGACAGAAATGTTGTAGCTTACCCCTTCTTTTTCCGAAAAACGTTCCTGAATTGCTCTTGCCGGCCTCATACCGGGTTCGGCTACCGGAGGAGGAAAACCTCCCTCATTCTCAACCCAGATCATCCGGCTCCTTTCCCCTGGCTTGCGGATGGTCCTGTTGCCTTCCCTGGTCCGTATTATC
>SBFZ01000187.1 GCA_006227095.1 Bacteroidota bacterium
TGATGCGGCCGGCTACAGGGTACGACCTGGAAACAGCCGGGGGAACAGATGGCGACATTATTGTTGTCCTCGAACCGGGAACGGAATGGGAAAATGAAGAATACAGGCTGACGGCAGAGAGAAAGACCATAACACTTACCGCCGGCACTTCCGAAGGACTCTTCCGTGGAATTCAGACCATCCTTCAGTTGCTTCCTCCGCAAATTTTCATCAAGGAGGCGGCGGAAGATGTGGAGTGGGTCATTCCGTGCATCGCATTGAGAGACTATCCGCGATTCGAATGGAGAGGAATGCACCTCGACGTAAGCAGGCATTTCTTCGACAAGGAATTCATCAAAAAGTATATTGACATCCTCGCGATCCACAAGCTCAATGTCTTCCACTGGCACCTTGTTGACGATCAGGGATGGCGGGTGGAAATAAAAAAGTACCCGAAGCTCACTGAGGTCGGAGCCTGGCGCGTTGACCGCGAAGATAAACCATGGAACTCCAGGGAACCTCAGAAACCAGGAGAGGAGGCAACATACGGAGGTTACTATACCCAGGATGACATCAGGGAAATTGTGGCATATGCAGCTGAGAGGTATATCACCGTTGTGCCTGAGATTGAGATGCCTGCACACGTCGGATCGGCCATGGCTGCATACCCTGAATACTCCTGTACCGGTGGACCATTCACTGTCCCTCCCGGCGGCGTATGGCCCATAACCGATATTTACTGCGCCGGGAAAGATGAAACATTCACCTTCCTGGAGGATATACTGACAGAAGTGATGGATCTCTTCCCGTCAGAATACATCCATATCGGCGGAGATGAGGCCGACAAAACAGAGTGGAAGCGTTGTCCTGACTGCCAGGCAAGGATCCGAAATGAAGGATTGAAGGATGAACACGAGCTCCAGAGCTATTTCGTAAAACGAATTGAGCAATTCCTGAATTCCAAAGGCCGGAAGCTGATCGGATGGGACGAGATACTTCAGGGCGGACTGGCCCCCGAAGCCACGGTGATGTCATGGCAGGGCTTTGAAGGAGGGATTGCCGCAGCCAGATCAGGCCACCAGGCTGTAATGACACCCGTATCACACTGCTACTTCAATGTCTACCAGGGTGACCCGGCAACCGAGCCGGAGTCGTTCCGCGGACTGCTGACACTTAAAAAGGTTTATTCATTTGAACCCGTCCCCCCGGAACTGACCCCTGAAGAGGCAAAGCTGATAATCGGTACACAGGGTTGCCTCTGGACAGAATACGTAACCGACGGGCCGACTGCGGAATACATGATCCTTCCAAGACTTACCGCACTCTCAGAGGTGGCGTGGTCTCCGGCGGAGAAACGTGACTGGCAGGGATTCAACCACCGCCTCCCGAAAATGATGGACCGGTTTGACCAGGCAGGCATCAATTATTCCAGGGGCTCATTTCATGTTGATATGTCGGCCTCCCGGGACGAAGCTTCAGGGAATATAATGCTTGAAATGACGTCCGAACAGCCCTCTCCTGAGATAAGGTATACCACTGACGGCTCTGATCCCGGTGCCGGCTCGCCGCTGTATGACAAACCACTGAAGATGACTGAAAAAACCATCGTTAAGGCTGCAATCTTCAGTGACGGTAAGATAATGGGAGGCATCAGCTCAAAAAACATCAGTATCAACAGGGCGACCGGGATGAATGTGCATTACAATATTCCCTTCTCTGACAGGTACAAAGGCCACGGTGAGCATACCCTCGTCAACGGAATAAATGGCAGCGGCGACTTCAACGATGGTCACTGGCAGGGGTTTGAAGGGACAGACATGGATGTGGTTATAGACCTGGGCAGCAAGACTCAGGTCACATCGGTGTCATCATCCTACATGGCAGCTGTCGGGAGCTGGATCTTTCTTCCGCAGAAGGTTGAATACTACTATTCCTCTGACAGTGTCGATTTCATTCCGCTTGGCACGGTGCCCACCGAGGCAGATCCTGCTGATCAGGGCAACACGGTTGAGACATACTTCACCTCCTTCCCTGCCGTGGAGGCAAGGTATATCCGCGTTATAGCCCGGGGCCTCATCACCTGTCCGCCGTGGCATGCGGGTGCAGGCAGCCGGGCATGGCTCTTCTGTGATGAAATAATTGTGGATTAAACCCCGATTATAACCTCGGCTTACAAGCGTCCTGAATCTTTATTGGCAACTCGCAAATCCCAATTCCCAATTCGCAACTCCCAATTCGCAGATCGCAGATCGCAAATCGCAAATCTCAAATCCATTCTACTCCCTGAACTCGCCGAACAGCTTTGCCCCGTTGTATTTCTTGACTGCAATGCCATAGATCAGGGCGGTCCAGAATGAAAACAGCGCGTACACCAGTGCCGGTTTGACCATCTCATTGCTCTGTATCAGGGTGCCTGCCACCAGCAGGGCCAGGGTGGTGTTCTGAAGCGCTACCTCTACCCCTATCGTCCATGATGTCCTCAGTCCGGTTTTTCCGAAAATGCCCAATAACATCCCTGCCGCAAAACCGGCAAAATTAATCAGTACGGCATATGGCAGGATCTGCCAGAGATCGGCACTTGTAATGCCTGACCCTCCACTGGATTCCTTTGCAAAAGCAATGATTGCATATACTCCTGCAAACAGTATGATCATAACCGTACGCACCGGCTTCTGAATCCTGTCAGCGATTTTTTCACGGAAGTATCTGAGCAGCACTCCGGTTAATGCAGGCAGAAGTGTAATGAAGAATATCTGCAGGAAGGATGCCACAAGCGGGAGTTCAAATGGTGAGTGTTTTCCCATGAATACCGTCAGGGCAAGATTCACCAGCAGAGGGATGGTTGCCAGGGTGAGCAGGCTGTTTATTGCAATCAGTGACACTGACAGGGCCACGTTACCCCTGAACAGTACCGTTACGAAACCAGATGTTGTGCCTCCGGGACAGGCCGCCAGTATTATGAAACCCACTTTTAAGGTTGGCGGCAGGTCAGTGAACCCGATGATCAGGAAAACTATCAGCGGCAGAATTATCATCTGCGATGCAAGCCCCAGTATGAAAGCCTTCGGCGACCGGTATATCTTCTGCAGATCAGAAAAATTGATCGACAGCCCCACCCCGAACATGATGGTAGCCAGTACAGCACTTACAAGAAAATCGATATAGGTCAGGTTCATCCCCGTAAAGAAAGAGGATTTTGGTCAGATTGGCAACAAATTATGAATTCGTCTTGAGGTTATGACCTGACAGTCCGAGCCGAACCGGCGGCAAACGACAGTTTCGCCAGAGGAAGAGTTCGGACGTGAGCGTGCCACCATGAAGCGGGAATATAGGGTATAAAAAATTTTCAAAACCTTGAAATCCAAACCGGTTTTTTTACTAAATTAGAAATCTGGTAAACCTAAAAGGTCCGCAATTTAT
>SBFZ01000061.1 GCA_006227095.1 Bacteroidota bacterium
TCCCTTAATGACAGCTGTTCCTTCAAGGGTGGTCTCTTCCTCTTCCTTTGAATCGTACGCCGTGATTTCGAAATCTATTCTGACTGAAGGTGCCGATTTTGCTTTTTTGCCAAACTCATCCAGTATCCTTACAGCCTCCGGGTCTTTCTGGGCGGCAGCAGCCAACGTAGAAAGGATCAGAATTAATATTGTACCGCTTTTTTTCATCCTACAGATTCTCTTCATCAAGCCTCTTCAAAATCTGTTCCAATGTCTGCGGATCCTGTACGATCACCTCTCTTGCCTTGCTTCCCTCGAATGGTCCGACGATGCCTGCAGCTTCCAGCTGGTCTATGATACGACCGGCACGATTATACCCCAGCTGCATCCTGCGTTGGATAAGTGACGTTGACCCCTGCTGATGCTGTACCACCAGCCGGGCAGCTTCATCAAACAGCGGATCACGTTTTTTGAGATCAACCTCATTGTTGCCGTTGGCTGCTTCCTCATCACCCACATATTCAGGCAGGTGCATCGCATCAGGGTAACCCTGCTGTGAGCCGATGTACTCAGTAAGTTCTTCAATTTCAGGTGTGTCAATGAATGCACACTGAACCCTTATGGGCTCACCTCCCTGGGATATCAGGGCATCACCTCTTCCGACCAGCCTGTCGGCACCTGTGGTGTCAAGTATGGTGCGGCTGTCAACTCCCGAGAATACCCTGAAGGCAATCCTTGAGGGGAAGTTCGCCTTGATAAATCCCGTGATGATGCTCACCGAGGGTCTCTGGGTTGAGATGATGAGGTGAATACCTACTGCCCTGGAGAGCTGTGCAAGTCTTCCTATCGGGGCTTCCACATCACGTCCGGAGGTCATTATAAGATCAGCAAACTCATCGATAATGAGCACTATATATGGCATGAAATCATGCCCCTTTTCCGGGTTGAGCCGCCGGGCTATGAACCTGTCATTGTATTCCCTTATGTTCCTTGTCTGCGACAGTTTCAGCAGTTCAAGGCGATGATCCATCAGTATGCAGAGTGAGTTGAGGGTGTTGATAACCTTCTTTGTATCAGTGACAATGGCATCCTCCTCATCCGGAAGCTTGGCAAGGAAATGGCGTTCTATCTTGCCGTACAGGGGAAGCTCAACCCGTTTGGGGTCGATCAGCACCAGCTTGAGTTCTGAGGGGTGCTTCTTGTACAGCAGTGATGTAATGATTGCATTGAGACCCACTGATTTGCCCTGGCCGGTAGCTCCAGCCACAAGCAGGTGTGGCATTTTGGTAAGGTCAATTATGAACGGATCATTGGTAATGGTTCGTCCCAGCGCCAGCGGGAGCTCGTATTTCGTATCGGTAAATTCCCGGGAGGAAAGAAGTCCCTTCATGGAAACTATTTCCGCCTTCCGGTTTGGTACCTCAATCCCTACCGTTCCCCTCCCGGGTATTGGTGCTATGATTCGTATACCCAATGCTGAGAGGCTGAGGGCAATGTCATTGTCAAGCGACTTGATCCGGTGGATCTTCACCCCCCTGTCGGGAACCACTTCGTAGAGGGTTACCGTTGGCCCGACCGTGGCAGAGATCTGTTTGATGGTGATCTTGTGGTCAGCCAGTGTCTTGAGGATGATCTCCTTGTTTGCGTTTACCTCCTCGTTGGTGGTGGTACCAGCATTGCGGTAGTCACGAAGAAGGGCCAGTGCAGGGAACTTGTACCGTGGAAGTGAGAGCCTCGGGTCAAAAGGGGGGAGGTCATTAACCCCGTCATCTCCTTCTTCAAAATGTTCCTCTTCAGCAACGGGTTTCTTCTTCTCCTTCCCGATGACATTCACTATTGGTCTTTCAGCAGTAACCACCGGTGGTTTGTAGAAGTCATCAATATCTTCAGTCTCTTCCTCGTCAGCTCTGAGTGGTTCTTCTTCAACGGGAGGATAGTTTTCCTCAGGGCTGATACGGACGTCATCGGTTACTATATCCTTTTTACGACCCTCACCTGAGAGAACGGAGATGCCCGCTTTTGTTACGGTGGCAATAGGTTTTCTTATTGTCTGAGGGCTGACGTGCAGCGCAAAGATAAGGTAGGCCACCGTCAGCACGAGCAGTACTGCTCCCGTGCCCACTTTACCCATTACTTCATTCAGCTTGCTTGCAAGCATAAAGCCGAATTCGCCGCCGGGGCCTGCCCCCAGGAAGGTGGAGTGACCTGCAAAAAAGCCCAGAATGACCGATATAAGCACTGTGGCAAGGAGAAAGCGGAGGACATTCTTCCAGAGCCTGAAATATTTCACTTTAAGCAGGGCCAGTCCTAATGCCCCTATTATCAAGGGGATGAAGAAGGATCCGAGTCCGAATCCTGTGAACATGAAATAGTGGGCAAGTGTGAAGCCTGTTTTACCACCCCAGTTGCTGAAATTAAAGGCCGGGTCTTCAGGTTTGAGACTGAGGGAGTCCTGATCAGCCTTCCCGGTAAGCACATAGGAGATGAAAACCACGAGCAGGTATAATGCAAAGACCAGCAGGATCAGTCCGGCTATAAACCGCACATTTTCTCCTGACGAATTGTCTGCCGTACCCTTCTTATGCGATGATGAACCGTTGCCTTTCTTCTGTTTGCCCATCTTGCGACGTAATTAATTTGCTCCTGTAACAGTGCTTTTTCAAACGATTAGCAAAGGTAAGAAAATTGACTGACCCGCAGGATCATATTTTAAAATGAAATCATTTTCAGGATAAGTGTGTCAAGATACTTTGATGAGACCTTCCTGTAGTTCTCTTTTTTCTCAAAAGCCCTGTCGGGTATCTGTTTTACAAGCACTTCGTCAGCAGTAAACTGAAGCTCTGCATCACCGATGATGTAGAAGAAGTCCATCAGGACCCCTTCAATATCACGGTAGGGAGTCATCCTGTTCGGATTCTCGGCCCTGATCTCGGTGGTATACCAGATATATCGTGAAGTTTTGTTGTCAGGCATGTCGACCCTTGCCTGGCGGCAGTTGAAGCCGCAGATTACCGATTTCCTCCCTGTTTCATGGAATGTTATCCCTTTCATCGAGTCAAATCCCGGCTGAATGTCAGCATGGTTCCCTTCAAAGTAGTATTTGAATGAGAGAATGTTAAGGTATGTATCATAAATATTCTCCCTCGGGTTCACAACAGTGGTGATTCCTGAATTCCCTATGGGTGCCTTGAGGGTTGTGCTGATAAGGTCATTGCGGAAAGCAATAACCAGTTCCTTCGGCAGCAGGTCAGTGGAGAGCGATGAAGGATTGCTGACATATTTGATGTTATAGTATATTTCTCCCTCCCTCATGTTTTTGTAGGCATTGTCACGGCCGCATGAGGCAACCAGCAATAATGTCAATAACAGGGGTATAAAGGAGAAAGGGCAGTTCTTCACGCTTCGAAATTTGGCTGTAAATGTAGTAAAATATGCATAACACCATTGACACGGCAGGCCGTGGTATGATAATATAACTCATAACCGGCAGTAATAATATTTGCCATGGTTAATTTCCATATAAAATTTTAGCTTTGTTACCTCAATTTAAAACATATATATGACCAATAAGCTGGCAGTAATAGCACTTGGAGGCAATGCACTCCTGAGAGGCGACCAGATAGGAACCATTGAGGAGCAGGAGCAGAATACCACTGATACCCTCGAGAACCTGGTTTTCCTTCTGAAGGAAGGGTATAACCTTGTCATCACCCATGGCAATGGTCCGCAGGTGGGGAACATCCTCATGCGCAATGATGCCGGAGAACAGATGTACGGCATTGCCCAGATGCCGATAGATATCTGCGTGGCTGACTCACAGGGTGGCATCGGATACATGATCGAGAGGATGTTCAAGAATGTGCTCAACAGGCATGGGATAAAAAAGAATGTAGTCTGCCTGGTAACAACGGTTGTGGTGGACAAGGATGACCCTGCTTTCAGTGATCCCCAGAAGAGGGTTGGCAAGATTTATACGAAGGAGCAGGCTGATGAGCTTGCGGCAGCCAAGGGATGGGTGTTCAGGGAGGAGGTCAAGGCTGACGGCGGATACAGAAGGGTCGTCCCGTCGCCAAAACCGAAGAGCATCATGAATCATGACCTTGTCCGTGAGCTGGCACTGCGGGGCAATATCGTGATTGCCGCCGGAGGTGGAGGGGTCCCTGTTTATTTCGATGAAAAAAATGATGTAAGGCCTGCCGAAGCCGTTATTGACAAGGACCTTGCATCGTCACTGCTGGCATCAACCATAGGGGCCGACGAGTTTTATATCCTCACGGATGTTCCCTATGTCTATATAAACTACAGGAAACCAGACCAGGAGATAAAGGAATTTCTTGATTACAGGGATACCCTGAGATATCTCAATGAAGGACAGTTTTCAAAGGGAAGCATGGCACCGAAGATTGAGGCCTGTCTCAACTTTGTGAAGGCCGGCGGAAGCAAGAGCGTCATTACCGAGGCTTTCAAGCTGGAAGACAGGAGGTATGGTACCAAGATTACGATGGAGTATGATTAGGTAATAGAGGGGCGATCCGCCAGCCGGCGGAGAGCAGCCAGATTGCAGAAGAGGCAATAGGCAATAGGCAGTAGGCAGTAGTGCCGGCAAAAATTTGATGACTCAGGCCGGATAGAAATTCATAAAGAGGAAAATCAGAATCATAATACTTGAACAAAAAAAACGTAAAACCGAAAATAACCATGGCTTACAATTTAAGAAACCGCAGCTTCCTCAAGCTGCTAGATTTCACTCCCGAAGAGATTAAATTCCTTCTCAATCTTTCATTTGACCTCAAGAAGGCAAAATATGCCGGAACCGAGCAGCAGAAGCTCACCGGCAAGAATATCGCACTGATATTCGAAAAGACTTCAACCCGTACACGATGTGCCTTTGAGGTGGCAGCCTTTGACCAGGGTGCACATGTAACATATCTTGGTCCGTCGGGCTCACAGATAGGTCACAAGGAGTCGATGAAGGATACTGCCAGGGTTCTGGGCCGGATGTATGACGGCATCGAATACCGGGGATACGGGCAGGACATAGTTGAAGAGCTGGCAGCATATGCCGGCGTGCCGGTATGGAACGGACTGACCAATGAGTTTCATCCTACCCAGATTCTGGCTGACTTCATGACCATGATGGAACATAGTGACAAGCCTCTCAGCAAAATCAGTTTCTGCTACCTTGGCGATGCGCGGAACAACATGGGGAACTCACTTATGGTTGGTGCTGCAAAGATGGGGATGGATTTCCGTGCAGCTGCCCCGAAGGCCTGCCAGCCTTCAGATGATCTTGTAAGCAAATGCCGTGAGATAGCAGCCTCAACAGGTGCAAAAGTCACCCTGACCGAAGATGTGGCTGAAGCTGTTGAAGGTGTTGACTTTTTATATACTGACGTATGGGTCTCAATGGGTGAACCTGACTCGGTCTGGGAAGAGCGGATCAGGCTGCTGAAGCCGTACCAGGTAAACGGTGAGGTTGTAAGGCTTACAGGCAACCCGAATGTAAAATTCCTGCATTGCCTTCCTGCCTTCCATAACAGGGAGACCAAAATGGGTGAGGAGATATTCAAAAAGTTTGGTCTCGACGGAATGGAGGTCACCGAGGAGGTATTTGAGTCACCGCATTCTATTGTCTTTGACCAGGCAGAGAACCGGATGCATACCATCAAGGCAGTGATGGTGGCCACGCTTGGGTAATTTGCGATTTGCGATTTGCGATTTGCGATTTGCGAATTCGGCAATCTTAATTCGGCAATCGGCAGCAGGCAGTAGCGAAGCAATTGCCAATCATGCAGATGCGCAATGCCTTGTCAACACTATTGCCTATTGCCTATTGTCTCTTGCCTAAACAATGAGTGCCCTTATGAAATAAAAGGTCATCAGGAGTGCTGCAGCCAGTTTGAGCCCTACTCCGGTCAGGAAGCCGAGCAGGCTGCCAAACCCGGCCTTAAGGGCATATTTGATATCATCCTTGAAGATCAGTTCGCCGACCACGGCCCCAACAAAAGGTCCGATTATTATTCCGGGGGGGCCGAGGAAGAGCCCGATTATCAATCCGACGGTTGCGCCTCTCATTCCGTATTTTGACCCGCCGAACTGCCTGGTGCCCCAGATGGGAACAACGTAATCAATGACGGTTACAACCACCGCCACAATGCCAAGTATGATGAAAAGGTTCCTGCTTATTTCAGCGAAGCCGGTGAAATGAAGTACCACCAGGCCGAGGAACGTCAGGGGCGGGCCTGGCAGAACAGGCAGAAGGCAGCCTGCTATGCCAAGTATCATCAGTACGATGGCAAGCGCCAATAGTAAATAATCCATCTGCAGGTTGATTTCAGTCTGTTAAACCGGCACAGTTACCTGGTGCCCAGTTCATCAAAGTCAACATCGGAAAACTCCGTGGCCGGAACCCCGGCAACAGCTGCCACAGTATCCTCCTCCTCATGTGTGGCAGTGTTTACGACCACGCCATTGCCTGCAAAGGCCACTGCTTCACGGAGTCCTTCTGTAAACTTCTCGAAATCCTCCTTGTAAAGGAAGATCTTGTGTTTCTCGTAAAACATCTTGCCCTCTTTCCCGGGTCTTTTCTTGCTCTCAGTAATGGTCAGGTAAAGATCTTCATGACGGGTAGACTTGACGTCAAAAAAGTATGTTCTCTTGCCTGCCCTGACTACTTTTGTAAATACCTCCTCCTTGTCACTTCTCTCATTCTGGACTTCAATTCTTCCTTTCTCGTCTTCCATCAGTGGCGAATGTTTTAGGGTTTCAACCGGTTAGCACGCTCAAATGTAACAATTATTTTTTCATCTCAAAATGAGGTGTCCAAATTGTGATTCTTTTTTGCCACGGTAGGTTTATTGGAAACTGATTTTTTTAACTTTGCTGCCTGAAAAAACATTGTTCTTTAAATGATAAGCAGAAGACAACTCAGGATCAAGGCGCTGACCGTGCTTTACGCCTGCAACAGGAAGGAGCTTGATGATCTCGATACCGCTGAGCAGGAGCTCATGCTGAGCATCAGGAAGAGTTATGATCTCTACCACTATCTTCTTCTTCTGCTCATAGCCCTTTCTGACATGGCCCGCGAAAAGGTGGCGCTGTCGGCCATGAAGAAGATGCCCGGTCCGGAAGATCTCAATCCCAATACCCGCTTTGCAGAGAACAGGGTGATTTCACAGTTGCGCAGAAATGAGCAGCTTCGGAACTATACCGGTGCGATGCCGGCTCTATGGACCCGCAAGGACAAGCTGAACAACATGAAGTCCCTGAGCCGCTGGCTCTCTACAAGGGGCCTCTCATGGGAAAACAACCCTGAAGTGGTCAGGCTTGTTTTCAATGAGATGATCCGCTGGGAGTCGTTTTCTGTCTACATGACTTCACCTGAGGAGAGCTACAAGGCAGACCAGCGTTTCGTCAAAGAGATGGTAACCAGGCTTTTTCCTGCTTCTGAAGACCTCGCCCTCTGCCTCGAGGAACAGTCAGTATACTGGAATGATGACCTTCCGTTCGTTGCCCTGATGATAAGAAATTCAATTGGCAAGTTCAGGGAGAATGACGATGGAAGCACCACACCCTTGCCACAGCTGTTTTCAAACAGTGATGATGAGAGATTTGTAAGGGTTCTCCTGAGGAAGGCTATCCTCAACAGCCAGAAGACTATTGCACTGATTGATGCACATACTACCAACTGGGAGATTGAGAGGATTGCACTGATGGACAAGCTTGTAATGCAACTGGCTGTGACGGAGCTGGTTGAGTTTCCGGAAGTGCCGGTTAAGGTCACTCTGAATGAATATATTGAAATAGCAAAGGAGTATTGCACTGCCAAAAGCAGTACTTTTGTGAACGGAATACTTGACAAGATCGTTAAGGAGATGAGGGCCAGCGGAGGATTTGTCAAGGCCGGAAGAGGACTGATAGGTGAGCAGGGGACATAAGGCTGGAACAATATTTCTCGGTCTGAGTGCCTGCGGGCTATTTTGGGAACAAGGACGCAGAACCGGAGAGCAAAAGAGACAATTGAAGTGAAGGAGGGTAAAATGAAGAACGTTTTGACATATTTTCTTGCAGTGATGATGATCGCCGGAATGATTGGCGGTTCTTGCGTCAGAAGCTCTTCAGGCGCAGGGAAAAACTTCCCGTCAGACACTACCGGTACAGCCATTCTTACATTCAGGGCCTCTGAGCATGATTTCGGCAAGGTAAAGGCCGGAGAAAAGGTGGGATGCATCTTCTCATACACGAACACCGGTGATGCTGACCTGGTGATCACCTCTGCATCGGCCAGCTGCGGCTGCACCGTACCCAAATATGACAAAAAGCCGGTGCCTCCCGGCGGAACCGGCACCATGGAGGTGATCTTCGATACTTCAGGCAGGGAGGGTATTCAGACAAAAACTGTTGTAGTTCAGTCAAATGCAGAGAATAATTTAGTTATTTTGCGTATTATTGCCGACATAAACGAAACCGGCAGGTAAACGTAACAATTCAATAATCACGAATAACTTCAAACACAGACAAAACACATGACAACACTCGCATCAATTTATTTACAGGCCGCACCGGCCCAGGGAAGCCCTAATCTGATTACAGGCCTTCTTCCCCTCGTGCTCGTATTTGTGGTCTTTTATTTCTTTATGATCAGGCCGCAGATGAGAAAGCAGAAGGAACTGGCCAATTACAGGAATGCCATTGGCAAGGGAGATAAGGTGATTACTACCGGCGGTATCTACGGCAAGGTTGTGGATGTTACTGACAACGTTGTCACGGTTGAGATAGCCAATGACGTTAAGATCAAGGTAGACAAAAACGCCATACTCAAGGATCCTTCAGATATTGGTGCTAAACAGTAATCTGGCAGGTAAAAGAACAGAAATATGACTGACAAACGGGAACGGAAGGAGAGATTTCTCAACAGGGAACTGCCTGTATTTGCATTTTTCCTGCTCCTCTCGTTTGTCTTCTGGTATCTCAATGAGCTCAGCAAGGAGCTGCAGGGAACAATAAACTACCCGGTGAGGTATATCAATCCTCCGAAGGACCGTATTGTCACAGGTGATCTCCCCGGGAAACTTGAGATGGATCTGCGTGGACCGGGTTATTCAATTCTCAAGGTCAAGCTTTCTGGGAGCAGGGCACCTGTGGTCATAGACTTCTCGAAGGTGGCTCCACGAAGGATTCCGGGCCAGATGCCGAGATACTATCTTGTTACTTCTGGTCTTATAAGTAATTTTTCCAAGCAGTTGCATGCAGATTTTGACATCCTTGCCATCCATCCTGATACACTCTTTTTCGGGTATGACAGGCTGGTGACCAGGAAGATGCCGGTAATCCCACGGCTGAAGGTTGAAACAGGTGAAGGGAAAAAGGTTATCCTCGCAGCAGATCCTGACAGCAT
>SBFZ01000230.1 GCA_006227095.1 Bacteroidota bacterium
GAGCGGGGAGAAGAGAAAGGAATAGGGTGGCTGTATCGCTGAGGCTGATTTCGGTACCTTCAGGAGGAAGAGCGGGGAGAAGAGAAAGGAATAGGCTGGCGGTAAAGCCGGAACCGCCGACAGGCATCGGAACTTAAGTGAATTAAGAGTATATTTGTATTGCTGCATTGTGAACCGTGCCTTACAAAATCCCGATGAGGATTGTACTAATCATTACGGTGGCTTTCCTGCTTTTATCTGTCCGCCTTGACGGGCAGGATCATACTATCATGTTCTACAATGTTGAGAACCTGTTTGACACCGGGGATGATACCACCAGGAATGACGAAGAATTCCTGCCAGGCGGCAGCAGGCGATGGACAAACTCAAGATATCACCGCAAGCTGAATGCAATTGCAAGGGCGGTGGCCGCGGCAGGGGAGTGGGACCTTCCGTCTGTTGTAGGCCTGTGCGAAGTGGAGAATGAGGAAGTGGTCCGTGACCTGGCTTACGGTACCATTCTCTCAGCCGGCAACTATGGAATTGTCCACAGGGATTCGCCAGATCCCAGAGGTATTGACCTGGCGATTCTATACAGGCGTGACCGGTTCAGGGTTACAGGAGTGAGATCATGGGTGCCTGATACTGCTGAGGTTTATCCTTTCACATCCCGGAACCTCCTTTATGCCGGACTTGCATCCGGTAATGACACTATCCATATGGTTCTCTGCCACCTGCCATCAAGGAGGGGAGGGGTTCTGGCTGCAGAAGGGCTTCGGGAGACGATGATCCGGCTTGTTTCTGCAAAGGTTGACTCGATAATGAAAGCAGGGGAAGGGTGCACGGCGGTGATGGTAATGGGAGACTTCAACTCAGCTCCGGACGATCACCTGGTTTCTGCCCTGACAGATGGAGGAGTCCTTGTTAACCTGGCGGCTGAAATGGCTGAGGCAGGTAAGGGTTCATACAGGTACCAGGGAATGTGGGAGATGATTGACCAGGTACTGGTATCAGTACCCATGACTGACCTTTCTACTGATTCATGTGCGATAACCGGCCTGAAGCCTGAATCAGTTGAGGTAAACGGTCAGATCCCGGATTCCGCGGCAATTAATGACTCAGTGCAGGCTTATTATGTGATCCCCGGAAGTTTCAGGGTGTTTGATGCGGAATTTTTGTTAACTGAGGATGGAAATTATCCCGGGTTAAAGCCTTTTCCAACGTATGGCGGGTACAGGTATGCAGGCGGTTATTCCGACCATCTGCCGGTGCTGGTCAAAATCAGCCAACGGAGAGTATCAGACCGGAAAGTATCAAACCGGTGACAATCCCAGTTCACGGCCTTTTCTGATCATGAATTCCCTGGCTGCCTCATGTTCATTGGGTATCTCACCGTCAAGGATGGCCTCCTTGATGGCAGATTTGATGACTCCCACCACCGGTCCGGGGGGAATATTGAATGTTGCGATGATCTCATCACCATGAACAGGAGGCTGGAATGTTCTCACCGCATCCTTTTCCTCAATTTCCTTCAGTTTGCGGCGTACCAGCGCGAAGTTATCACGGTGTTTCTGAACTTTCATCCGGTTGCCGGATGTGATATCGGCTTCACAAAGGAGCATCAGGTCATCAATGTCTTCACCAGCCTCGAACAGCAGCCTGCGGACTGCCGAATCAGTCACCTCTTCCTGAACCAGCGAGATGGGTCTCAGGTGCAGTCCCACCAGTTTCTGCACGTATTTCATCCTGTCGTTAAGTGGGAGCTTCAGCCGTTTGAAGATCTCAGGGACCATCTTTGCACCCAGGAATTCGTGTCCGTGGAATGTCCATCCTGTTCCTTTTACGAACTTCTTTGTTGCAGGCTTTGCCACGTCATGGAGCAGTGCAGCCCAGCGCAACCAGAGATCATCGCTCTTAAGGGCAAGGTTATCAAGTACTTTTACTGTATGATGGAAATTATCCTTATGGCCTTTTCCTTCCTTGTCCTCAACCCCTTTTAGCCGGTCAATCTCAGGCAGTATAATTTTCAGCAACCCGGTCTCCTCCAGGAGGGTGAATCCCCTTGACGGGGTCTCCGTAGCCATTATTTTATTCAGCTCGGTTGTAATCCTTTCGGCTGAAACAATCTTAATTCTTTCTGCATTACGGCTGATGGACGACAGTGTTTCCGGGTCAATCGCGAATCCGAGCTGCGTTGCAAACCTGACTGCCCTCATCATCCTCAGGGGGTCATCACTGAAAGTGGTATCTGGATCCAGCGGGGTGCGGATAATGCCGTCATGCAGGTCATCCAGACCTCCGAAGGGGTCAAGCACCTCTCCGGGATTATTCCTGTTCAGGCTTATTGCCAGTGCATTGATCGTAAAATCGCGCCTGTTCTGGTCATCTTCCAGGGTTCCGGGTATCACGGAAGGCTTACGTGAGTCTGCAGAATACGATTCCTTCCTTGCGCCAACAAACTCAATATCATAATTCTCATACCTGAACATGGCTGTGCCAAAAGTTTTGAATACCGTGACCCTGATGTCACGGCTTATTTCCATGGCAACAGCACGTGCCATTGCTGGACCGTCTCCAAGCACCACAATATCGATATCCTTGTCAGGATGGACTCTTCCAAGTATATGATCACGTACAAACCCGCCGATGACATATACCTCCACGTTTTCCCTGTCGGCAACGCGGGCGACTATCTCAAAAATCCTGTCATCAGGGAAAATCTTCATAATCAATATGACAATTTAGCCGAAACCGGTGACAAAATTACAATTTATACCCTAACTTGGATAAAAATTGATCTCAGGCGCCTCGCGGCATGGGAATTGATAACTCTGAACTTTACCCGTAAAAATCTGTTAAACAATTAAAACAATCAATATGGCAGAACATTTGACAAAGGACACTTTTCTTGAAAAGGTATTCAATTATGAACAGAACAAGGAATGGAAATACAGCGGCGACAAACCATGTATAATTGACTTTTATGCTGACTGGTGCGGACCCTGCAAGATGGTGGCACCCATCCTTGAGGAACTGTCTAAGGAGTATGATGGCAAGCTTTATGTATATAAGATTGATACTGAGGCAGAACAGGAGCTTGCTTCTGTTTTCGGGATAAGGAGCATACCATCACTTTTGTTTGTACCCATGGAAGGTCAGCCACAGATGGCACAGGGCGCATTGCCTAAGGAAGTATTTGAAAAAGCCTTTAAGGATATATTTGGAATAGAAAAAAACTGAATTGTTGATAAAAAATTAACTTTTTCTGAGTTTTCCCGAAACAATTATGTACCTTGAACGTTATAATTACTGAAGGTAGTTTTCTAACAGAAGAGTTAGTTTTCTGGAATTTAGGTTAGGGTTTCGAGTTGAAGCCCCGCGGCGGCGGGGCTTCCTTGATTTTATACCGTT
>SBFZ01000158.1 GCA_006227095.1 Bacteroidota bacterium
AGGAATGAAGGTATCCGGCCTGTTCAAACACTATCCTCTCATCTGTTCCCGAAGCATTCAATACCGGAAAATCTGTAAAGCTGGTGTGCTGCTTTATATCTTCACCCGATCCGTTGCAGGAAAAGAGGTTGAATTCCCCGTTCCTGTCGCTGAGGAAATAGATTCTTTCTCCTATCCACATCGGTTCAGTGTCATTGCATCCTCCCCGGGGCTGTGGTACTTTTATCACTGACCGGTCAGCCATAGTGTACAGCAAGATGGTTGAAACAGTTCCGCCCCGGTAGTTTTTCCACTGCGCATGGGCCGGTGACAGGGGCGTGTAAGCCATCCGGGTGCCGTCAGGAGACCATGAGGCATAAAAAGCATTGGGTATCTCCAGCTGCACCGGGTAGCCGCCGTTTATTCCTACCGTGAAAAGCTGTGAATACCTGCCGGTAAAGGTGGCTCTCTGCGAAATAAAGAGGACATTTTTCCCATCAGGGGTAAATCCCCTTACGGCATCTGCGCCCGGATGCCAGGTGAGTCTTACCGGCACCCCACCCTCAACAGGGATGACAAATACGTCAGTGTTTCCATCATACTGGGCACTGAATGCTATCAGCTTCCCGTCAGGAGAGAAACAGGGTTCTCCCTCGATCCCCTCATCTACGGTGAGCCTGCGGGGTGATGTTCCGTCGGCATTCATAACCCAGAGATCCTCTGCGTAGATGAACGCAATGTGAGACTTGCCTGCTGCCGGCTGTGACAGCATCCGGGTGTCGGAAGTGTCAATGCCGTTCAGGTTGAATGCTGCACCTGACAGAAGTGCAGCAACCATTAATGCAAAAAGTTTCCTCTTCATCACTATTTGTTTTTTCTGAATGTATTTGTTGCGCTGGCCTGTGCCTTTGGCATGATTACCAGGTCATTGATGCATACATGGTCAGGGAGGCTGGCGCAATAGTGCATCACTTCTGCGATGTCTTCTCCCCTGAGTGGTTCAAGACCGGTATATACTGCCGCAGCCCTGTCATTGTCACCCCTGAACCGTACCAGTGAAAACTCCGTCTCTACCATTCCGGGAGCTATATTGGTAACCTTGATCCCATGTTTCAGGAGGTCAATGCGCATTCCTCTGGAGAGTGCATCAACGGCGTGCTTCGAGGCACAGTAAACCGCTCCGTTCTCATAGACCTCCTTTCCTGCTATCGAGGCGATATTGAATATATGCCCAGTGCCCCTGCTTACCATCATCGGGGCTATAACCCGGGTCACATAGAGAAGTCCCTTTATATTCGTGTCAACCATCCTGTCCCAGTCATCAGTGTCTCCTTCATCAATGTGACTCAGCCCTGCCGCCAGGCCTGCATTGTTGATCAGTATGTCAATCTCTCTCCACTCCCCGGGAAGCGTACCCAGATGCTTTTCCACCTCCGTCCTGTCTCTGACATCAAAGCACAGAGCCAATACTTCCGTGCCATAATTGCTTTTAAGATGTGAGGCAAGTTCATCAAGCCTCTCTTTTCTCCTTCCGGTAATGATAAGCCTGTCGGATGATTCTGCGAACTTCAGTGCGGCGGCTTCGCCAATACCTGAAGTAGCGCCTGTGATAAGCACTGTCTTTCTCATATCAATCTCTTTATGGAGTGGTAAATGTAAAAATATTAAGGGTATCTTTGCCGCCTGGCCGGAAAAATGATCCCCTTTTCAGGCCATGATTCAGAAAAAGGAAACAGAAAATGAATCCGGAGCCAATGGAGCAGACAAACAGGAAAAACGGTCCCCCGGCAGAACAGGTTGAAAGGATGTTTGATTCAATATCGAAGCATTATGATCTCCTCAATCATCTTCTCTCGCTGGGTACTGACAGGCTCTGGCGAAGGAAGGCAGTCATGCTCATGGGGAAACATTGCACCCCGGGGACCATCCTGGACGTTGCTACTGGCACTGGCGACCTGGCGATCGAGGCATTGCGGCTGGGGCCGGAAAAGATAACCGGAATAGATCTCAGTTCCAGGATGCTGGAAAAGGGACGGCGCAAGATATCAAAACTGGGATATTCCGGGAAGATAGAGCTCCTGAAGTCAGATGCAATGGCAACAGGTTTTCCTGATGCCTCTTTCGATGCAGCAATGTCGGCTTTCGGGGTACGTAACTTTGAAAATACCCTGGCCGGCCTCACGGAGATGTGCCGGGTGATCAGGCCGGGTGGAATGATAATTGTCCTGGAATTCTCCCGCCCTTCAGCCTTCCCCCTAAAACAGATATACGGCCTCTATTTCAGACAGATACTTCCGCGTATTGGCAGAAAGGTGTCAGGAGACCCTTCAGCATACACCTACCTTCCCGAATCAGTCATGTCATTCCCTGACAATGAAAAGTTCCTGGGCCTGATGAGAGATGCCGGATTCACCGGTGTCAGGCAAAAGAGGCTGACAGGAGGCATTGCCAGTATCTATTCCGGCTTCAAGCCGCTAAATAATCATACAATAAAACCTGAATAATTCGTTTTATTATCAGGACCCTTTAAAAGAGTGTATAAAAGAACTGCCATATTTGTCCTTGTTATTCTTATGCCTGTTGCCCTGGTTGCCCAGAAGGCGAAGCCCAAGAATGACTCGAACTATGACGACAGGCTTCTTCACTTCGGCTTCAGCATGGGAATCAATACAATGGATTTCAATGTGAAGATGAAACCAGGGTCTGACCTTCTGGCAGAGGTTATCTCACTCAAACCCGGAATAAATATCCAGATTGTTACTGACTACAGGCCGGCTACATACCTTGACATCAGGTTTCTGCCGGGGGTCTCCTTCGGACAGAGAACGATCAATTTCTATGACCAGTCGGCAGCACTGGTCTATGAGTCACAGATAGAATCATCATTCCTGGAATTTCCTGTTTTGTTAAAAGCCAAGGGTATGAGGCTGAACAATTCAAGGCCATACGTAATCGGAGGCGTGAACTTCAGATATGACCTGGCGGGAAAAAAGGAATTTGAAAACCCGGGGTCAAACGGCGGTGCAAGCTACCTGAGGCTCAATAAGGCTGACATCTACTATGAGGTGGGTGCAGGAATAGATTTCTATCTTCCGTACTTCAAACTCACAATTGAGGCAAAAATGTCATCCGGATTGCGTGATGTGCTTGATTACAATGCCGATTATCCATTCTATTTCAATGAGATATCGTCATTGAGATCGCAGATGTGGGTGCTATCATTTCATTTTGAATAGTCATGCCTGAGGAACTCAGCATGGTGTTGTCTCCGGAGACAGCCTACGATGAGGCTGCCCTGAGAAGGCAGATTGAGAAGAAAACCGGAAGGAGTGATTTTTCGTTCAGGATTATAAGGCGCTCCGTAGATGCCCGCAAGCCTGACATAAAAGTGAATATTACCGTTCAGCTCAT
>SBFZ01000128.1 GCA_006227095.1 Bacteroidota bacterium
CAGCCCAATCCGTTCAGGGAAAGCTTCGTGGTGGTATTGGATTACGACGGCAGCGGAACTGCTGATTTCGAACTTACAGATACAGGCGGGAGGATTGTTATGCGCAGGAGCGAAGAGCTCACACCCGGAAGGAACATGATACAGTTTGACTGCCGCCACCTTGCTGCAGGGGTATATAACCTCAGGATCACCTACGAAGGAAGGAGCATTACCAGGAAGGTGATCAGGCATTAGGTAATCTTATTTTGACAGAAATATTTCAGTTATTAAAACGAGGAGAAGCATGGCAGGAACAAAACCCACCCGTGAAGAGGCAGTTGAATTGTTCAGGAAATACAACAGGACAGACAGCCTGTGGAAGCACGCCCTGTCTGTGGAGGCGGTTATGAGGTACATGGCCCGTAAACACGGAGAAGACCAGGAAATGTGGGGTATCATAGGTCTCATCCATGATCTTGACTACGAGATGTTCCCTGAACAGCACTGCACAATGACTGAAAAAATCCTTAAGGAAGAGGGATGGCCGGAAGATTACGTCAGGGCGGTTATCAGCCATGGCTATGGTATCTGCTCAGATACTGAACCCCTTTCACTGCTTGAAAAAACCCTGTTTGCCATTGATGAGCTGACAGGACTTGTGACCACAAGTGCACTTGTCAGACCGACGCGAAGTGTACTGGATATGGAAGCCAGATCAGTGCTGAAGAAATGGAATGACAGGCGGTTTGCTGCCGGGGTTGACCGTGGAGTCATCGAAAGAGGAGCTGCAATGCTGGGAGTGGAACTCAATGACCTTATAACCGACACAATCATGGGTATGAGGGAAGCAGCCGAGGAGATCGGGTTGAAAGGGAACCCGGCTGCCTGACGGAAAAACAGGAAATTAAGGCATACTACCCAAAAAGAAACCGGGAGAGGCGTTCACCTCATCCCGGCTTTTTATTTGATAACAGGCTTTTACTTCCGTATCACCCGGTTTTGCCAGCCTGTATCCAGGCAATCGCTAAAGCTCCCTGATCTGGATATTACGATACCATACATCATCACCATGATCCTGCAGTCCGATGTAACCCTCGGTTGCAACATTGGCCCAGTTGGGGTTGAGAGCCGGGAACTTGCTGCCTGCAACAAGTGCATTCCACTCAGGAGTCCAAAGATGATACTCAAGAACGGTCTCACCATTCTGGATGTGCCATACACTACCCTTGTAAACCTTGATTTCAGCGGTGTTCCACTCTCCTGCCGGTTTGGCGTTCTGAGGCACTGCAGGGATCAGGTCATAGAGAGATCCGGCCTGTCGGTTGCCGTCTTTGCCAGCCTGTGCATCAGGATGCCTCTCATTGTCAAGAACCTGCATTTCTGGTGCGGTCTTCCAGATGTAATCCAGCTCCGGACTCTCCTGTGCCAGGTAGAAAATACCGCTGTTGCCACCTTCTGAGATCTTCCACTCAAGCTTCAGGTGGAAGTTTGAGAACTTCTTGTCATAAAGGATGTCACCTCCGCCGCCACCGGCTTCACCCCTGCCGGAGCCGATACAATGCAGTGTGCCGTCAACAATCTCCCATCCCTGTTCAGGGAAGGTTGTCTTGTTGTAGTTACGCCAGCCCTCGGTGCTGGTACCGTCAAAGAGATATGTCCAGACCTCAGCCTCAGTTGATTTCTTTTCGGCACTTTTTTTATCCTTTCCCGGTCCGCATGATACAAAAGAAGCGGCAAGCAGGAGCACAAACAATGTCTTGATCATTTTCATATGCAAATTTATTTGGGTTAATCATTAACAAAATTTATTACGCAGGCATCTCGGGCAACGACCAGCCGCTGCGGTAGGTATGGTTTATCATTTCAGAGGCAAACTTCTTCGCATTCATCGGATCAGTCCATTTCCTGTCAAAGGTCGGATGACCGTCAGTGATGCTGAAATGATCCTCAACACAGATCTTCAGTGTCTCCTCATCGTTGATGTTTGTAAACTCCATCTTCTCTCCGTCCCACTCCAGGATCTTGTTCAGTCCCTGAAGCCTTACGGCAAGAACACCCATCACCACCATTTCATTGAAGGGTCCGGCTTCGGAGAAATCAGATTTAGTCATCACCCTGTTTTCAGGACTTTCCTTGCAGGCTCTTACCCAATCCATCTCATGCCCGCCCCTGGTAGCGTTCTCAACACGTCTTTCAGTCACAGGAGCGTTTGGCACCCTGCCTGAAAGCAGCCATGGATTTATCCCGTAGCATCCGCAAATGAGCTTATCCTTGGTCCCGTGGAAGATTACTCCGCCGCCCTGGTCATTCATGTCCCTGCCGGCCGGCCACCCTTCGGGCTTCATAGGCTGCAGTCCGCCATCAAACCATGTCACCTCCACTTCAGGAAGATCAATTTTATAATGTGATGGCGCTGTTCTTGCAGGATAGACATACTTCACAGTCTGTGCGTTCGGTGCACAGTCAGTAAGCAGAAGGGTTGAACTTGCCTGTACTTGTGTCGGGTAGGTAAGCCTGAGTGATTTGAAGACAGGATGCAGGATATGGCAGGCCATGTCACCCAGTGCACCTGTTCCGTAGTCCCACCAGCCCCTCCAGTTCCATGGATGATAGATTTCATTGAAGGGACGGTTGGCTGCAGGGCCCAGAAACAGATCCCAGTCCAGGGTCTTTGGCACCTTGTCCACCTTTGTCGGCCTGTTCAGGCCCTGAGGCCAGATAGGACGATCTGTAAATGCCTCCACTTTGGTCACCTCACCTATCTCCCGGTTCTGTATCCACTCCTGAACAAGGTCCACTCCTATCCCTGATGAACCCTGGTTGCCCATGGAGGTGGCCACCTTATGCTTCGCTGCAAGCTTCGTCAGGAGCCTCGACTCATAAACACTGTGCGTGAGCGGCTTCTGAAGATAAACATGTTTACCCATTGTAATTGCCTGAGCTGCAGTGATGGCATGAGTGTGGTCTGCCGTGGCAATGATGACCGCATCAATTGACTTGCCCATCTCATCATACATCTTCCTGAAGTCCCAGTACTTCTTCGCTGCCGGATATGCGTCAAATACCCTCTTCGAGTAACCCCAGTCAACATCGCAGAGTGCGACTATGTTCTCACTGGATGCCACATTCCTTATGTTTGTGGCACCAACTCCTCCGATACCTATACCGGCAATGTTAAGCTTGTCACTCGGGGCCCTGTGGCCGAGACCGCTTACAACATTCGATGGCAGGATTGTCAGACCTGCAAATGCTGCACCAGTCGTACCCACAAATGACCTCCTTGAAATTGTTTTTCTCTCCTCTTTCATATTGTTTCAGGTTAAGTTCTTCTAATAGACGGATAAAAATAAATATTTATCCAGAAAAAAACTCCTGGTTGC
>SBFZ01000143.1 GCA_006227095.1 Bacteroidota bacterium
TGCAAACTCTTCTCCGTTTGCGCCCATGGCATTAACGAAGACAGGAGTTTCATATTCAACGTACTCACCCCTGTGATTCTGCACCAGCACGGTATAGGTGTTGCCGTTGCGGCTCACTGCCGTGACGGTGCTGTCTTCCTCCACGATTCCGCCCGCATTGACACCCAGATGCCTGACCAGGTCAATGACCTTTCCCGGAGTGGCCTGCCAGCAGTCGTTTGTCACCAGCGCAGCCTGGTATTTCTTCTTCAGATCAGGATTGATGCCGGGGGCAATCTTTGCAGCGTAGTTTTCCGGAAGCACAATCTCACCGTCAGACCATGCCAGTGATGCTTCAAGCTGGCTCATCATGGCATCATCATGGGCGAAGGTCACATATTTTATTTCCCTGTAGTTTGTTTCGCCCAGTTTCTGCAGCTCCCTGAAGATCTCATGGTTTTTCCGGGCTATCTCAGAGAGTTCGGGTACGCTGAAGTTGGGTCTGCCGCCTGCAATGTTGCGCCATGAAGAACCGCGGTCATGGTTGATGAGCACCGGCTTCATCCCTGCCTCGGCCAGGTAGCGCATCAGGGCGCTGCCGGTAATGCCGCCTCCCGCCACCAGTGCACCCACCTGAACCTTTTTACTGGTACCGGGAGTGATGATGATCTCCGGAGTCTCCTGCGGAAACAGCTCACCCATGGTGATCTGGTTTGATAATGGCGCCCTGGGAGTGGCGTCGCCAACGATCTCAATACCCAGGGGCCTGAGCAGCATCGAGAGCCTCCTGATGCATCGCTTGCCACGGCATGGTCCCATCCCGAGACGCGTCGTGTGCTTGATCTCGTCAACCGAAATATATTTCCTGTCACCTATGACAGACATTATCTCTTCCAGCTTCACATCCTCGCAGTGGCATACATACTCCTTCGACTCCATCTCCGCAGCAGTGGTAAAGCTCAGTGGCACCGGGTAGCTCTCCTTTGCGATGAAACCCCGTGCTGCCACAATCTCCCTGCCTTTCGGGCTGATGGCCCTTACCCTGGCTACATTCGTTTTGTTCGGCTTTATCATCAGCTTCTCTATCACCCCCTCGCCAATCTTTTGGCCGTTGTTGTCAATGAGCCAGACTTCAGCTCCCTCCTCAACGAAATACTCCACCGGCAGGAAGAGCTGATCCTTTGCCAGGTTGTAACCGAAGATGGCCAGCCCGGGACACTGATATACACACTTGAGACAACCGGTGCATTTCTCAAAGTCAATGGCCGGTACGGTGTCAGGTGAGGCCTTTGTTATTGCGCCGTGCGGACATGCAAACTGGCAGGGATTGCAGGCGAAGCTGTAAAGACAGTCAATAATCACGAACGGCCTGGCATTCATCCTGGCCTCGTCAGGCATAAAGGGATTCTCTATCACCCTTGCCGGATGTTGCTGTGAATCAATATATTCTTTTGACAGGGACAGGTATTCACTGTAATTTGCCCGCACCCCCATCTCCTGGACAATCTCCATGGCAGCCTGCTTGCCGCGAAGTACAGCTGTGGTACCCTCGCCGATGCGCATTGCGTCACCTGCGGCATGCACCCTTGTTCCGAACACCTCGCGGCCCTTGATGAGCAGCTGGTTATCAGGAATAAGGCCGGTGCAAATATTGATTGCATCAATGCCCTCAATGATTTTTTCGGTTCCAGGCACCGGGGTAAAATCGCGGCATTCGGCTATCACTGCCCCGCAGATACCGTCACCGGAGCTGTTGGGGACGGCCCTGACAAGCATATGTGAAAGGATAACAGGTATTCCCAGTCTCCTTACCCTGTTGGCCTGGACGGGAAATCCTCCCTCATATGGCATTGCCTCGATGATCGCCTTTACTTTCGCACCTGCCTGCATCAGCTGGTAGGAGGTGAGGTATCCGATGTTGCCGGCCCCCACTGTCAGAATGCTTTTCCCCAGGAGGGTAAGCTCCTGGTTCATCATCTTCTGCACCACTGCCGCAGTATATACTCCGGGCAGGTCATCATTGCCGAAGGCAGGCATGAAGGGCACTGCGCCGGTGGCAACTATCAGGTACTGCGCATCCACGTAGAAGATCTCTCCGGTGTGCATGTTCTTGGCGGCTATCCGCTGACCTTCGAGGATATCCCAGATGGTGGAATTGAGCAGGATCCCTTCCTGTGACTCCCCGGCCAGTGTTTTTGCGATGTCAAAACCTCTCATTCCGCCAAACCGCTGTTCCTTCTCAAAGAAGAAGAACTGGTGGGTCTGCATCAGGAACTGTCCGCCGATATGATCATTGCTGTCTATGACCAGGTTGGGAACCCCGTGCCTGTTCAGGACCTCCCTGGCTGCCAGTCCTGCAGGTCCTGCTCCGGCGATGGCCACGGTTGTGCGGAAGACCTTCCTGGCAGTACCGTTGGTCTTCGGTGCCGTTGCCGGCTGGTACCCTGCCGGTATCTCGGCCACCTCACTGACACCGTCAACGGGTGTGATGCATATTCGCCTCACCACACCGTCAACCAGCATCTCGCACGCCCCGCACTTGCCTATGCCGCACTCGAGGCTCCGGTTGCGGTTGTCAAGACTGTGGGTGTGAACCGGAAAACCAGCCTGGTGCAGCGCGGCTGCTATGGTGAATCCCTTCATACCCTTCACCAACTTTCCGTTGTAAACAAATGCAGTCTCCTCTGCACACGGGATATCTATTATCGGATGCTGTAATATTCTGGTCATTTTAAAATCACTTTCACGTAGTTGTTCTTTTTCCAAAAGTAAGGCTGAACCTCACACCGATTCAATGACCTATATCAGATGAATTCCATGATTTAATACATTTTTTTTCCTTATTTTGAAAAAAAATCCCTTCCCGTGCAACCATTTTATGTTACCTATGGTCTACTGAATGTGCTCAGCTGATGATGAGTGAACAACATATCATTGATGGCTGTATCAGGCACAACAGGAAGGCGCAGCAGGCTCTCTGGAACCAGCATTCGGGATACCTGCTCGGCATCTGCATGAGATACGCCACTGACAGGCCTGAGGCTGAGGATATGTTGCAGGAGGCTTTCCTGAAGATATTTTTCAATATCGGGGAGTATGAGGGCAAGGGTTCTTTAAGGGCATGGCTGAGAAAGGTGACGGTTAACACCGCCATAACGTACTGGCACAGGAACCTGAAGCACAAGCACCAGGTTGACATTGAAGAGTACGTCAGCACAGAAGCAGGAACTGCCGGCTTCGAAGAGGACTTCTGCAATGCGGAAGATCTGTACCGTGTGCTGGGCGAACTCTCACCCGGATACAGGATGGTGTTTAACCTTTATACAATTGAGGGGTACAAACACCATGAGATTGCAGAGATGCTGGGGATTGA
>SBFZ01000153.1 GCA_006227095.1 Bacteroidota bacterium
CAGCCCGTGAGATCATCGGGAATGAATCACAGGAACGGATGGGACTTGTCATCCGTCACGATGACGTTGAAAAACTGACCTCAGTGGCCCGCCGTGAGAGGGCCCCGGTATATCTGATAGGAGAAGTTACCGGCGACCACCAGTTCACATTCTTCCATCCTCTCAGCGGGGAAAGACCCATTGACCTCCAGCTGACCGATTTCTTCGGCAACCCGCCACGTACTGTCATGAATGACAGTGTGGTTGCAAATCCTGACAGCAGTCTGCAATATGACCCCGGTGACCCTTCCCGCTACCTTGATTCCGTACTTCAGCTTGAGGAAGTGGCATGCAAGGACTGGCTTACAAACAAGGTCGACCGCTCGGTAACAGGCAGGATAGCCATGCAGCAGTGTGCAGGCGAACTGCAGCTGCCTCTCAATAACCTGGGAGCCATCACACTTGACTACCGTGGCCGGAGCGGTATGGCCACATCCCTGGGTCACGCACCGGCAGCCGGCCTCGTCAGCGCCACTGCCGGATCGGTCCTCTCAATCGCTGAGGCACTTACAAATATCGTCTGGGCTCCCCTCCCCGACGGTCTGAAAAGCATATCCCTTTCAGCCAACTGGATGTGGCCGTGCAAGAACCCGGGCGAGGATGCAAGACTCTACGAGGCAGTTCAGGCTGCAAGCGACTTTGCAGTTGAACTGGGTATCAATATACCTACCGGGAAGGATAGTCTCTCGATGACCCAGAAATATCCGGACGGCACCGTGTATAGTCCTGGTACCGTTATTATTACGGCAGCAGCAGAGGTTGAAGACGTCAGGCGCATCGTGGGGCCGGTGATCAGGAACGATGACTCCACCGCCCTGTTCTGGATTGACATGAGCGGCATGAAACATGAGCTGGGAGGATCTGCCTTCAGCCAGACACTCGGCACCATCGGTAACAAAGCCCCCGGAGTGGAAGACCCGGAATACTTCGCAACCGTATTTGAAGCATTGCAGCAGCTCATAAAGGAAGGAAGAGTGATTGCCGGACATGACATTTCAGCCGGTGGTATGATAGTAACCCTCCTTGAAATGTGCTTTGCCAACAGGGATGGAGGGATAGCCGTAAACCTGACTGAAGCAGGTGAGAATGACACTGTCAGGCTCCTCTTCAGCCAGAACCCCGGGGTAATAATCCAGGTTGAGGATGAAAGCGCGACGGAAGAGTTTCTTTACGAGAAAGGAATAAGATTCGCCTCAATAGGTCACCCGGTAAGGGAGAGAAAACTTTTCATTACAAACGGAAGCGAGAACCATACGATTGACATAGACCGGTGCCGTGATCTCTGGTACAGGAGTTCGTACCTGCTTGACCGCAGGCAGTGCGGTGACCTGCTGGCAAAAGAAAGGTTTGACAACCACGGGAAGAAGGTACTTCATTTTGATCTAAAGGACTTCAGGGGGAGCTTCAGCTCACTCGGGATCACACCTGACCGCAGGCCGGTGACCGGTGTGAAAGCTGCAATAATCAGGGAGAAGGGGGTAAACGGAGACCGCGAGATGGCTTACGCACTATGGCTGGCCGGATTTGATGTGAAGGACGTTCATATGACAGACCTTATCTCAGGCCGTGAGACACTCGAAGAGCTTAGCATGATTGTCTTCGTGGGAGGTTTCTCAAACTCGGACGTCCTGGGTTCTGCAAAAGGATGGGCAGGGGCTTTCCGGTACAATGAAAAGGCCAGGATAGCACTTGAAAACTTCTACATGAGGGATGACACCCTGTCACTGGGAGTCTGCAACGGGTGCCAGCTGATGGCCGAACTGGGACTGATTGTGCCTGAACATGAAAAGATGCCACGACTGGAGCGCAATGCTTCACATAAGTTTGAATCAGATTTCCTGGGTGTAAGAGTCACCGGCGGAACCTCGGTCATGCTCAACGGCCTTGAAGGAATGGAGCTTGGCATATGGGTAGCCCACGGTGAAGGACGGTTCGTGCTCCCCTACGCTGAAGAAAAGTACAACATCGTAATGAAATACAGCAGGAGCCACTATCCTGCAAACCCCAACGGGTCAGTGCATGATATTGCAGGTATCTCTTCCTCTGACGGCAGGCATCTTGCCATGATGCCTCACCTCGAGAGAGCTTATTTCCCATGGCAATGTGCATACTATCCCTCAGACAGGCGCAACGATGACATAACGCCCTGGATGAAGGCATTCGTCAATGCAAGGGAATGGGTTGAAAAAAGATTGAAATAGAACCTGGCGCCTCCTCTGTGGCACCTATGCCTAGTTAAGCTTTGGCCTGAGAATAACCGAGTTGATAAGTGTCTGTTTCTCAGGACTTATCTGACTCAGATCAGAACTGTGAGGTTCCACCCCTTCTCCTATCACCTGGATAGGGTACTCCCCGGCCTGAGAAAAGAATACTGACCCCATATGTGAGTCAGCCCTGTACCAGGGTTGTGAGACAGTCTTGTCTTCGGCTATGATCTCGTCTCCTGCAGGTTTCTTTTCCAGTTTGGTCTCTCCGGCTGTTATTATAACATTATCAGCAAAATGAAGGCTTAGAGTATCTATTGTAATACTCGAAAGCCATACATCATAGCGTCCGGGCTTATCTACCTTCAGAATCCACTCTGCAGTATTGTACTCCGGTTTGTTCTCCAGCTGTATCAGGTCTGCTTCTGCAATCCGTAAAACCACACCCTCGTCCGTCCCCTGGGCACTTAACCTCTTAACCTGCTCATTAAGGCCGGAATTAGTGCCATCATGCTTACAGGAGGAAAGGCCAAACAGCACCACAAGGGTGAAAATTCCGATAGTCCTAATTAATCCTTTCATGCTCCGGTTTGATTCTTTTGATAAAAACAACAAAAACTGTTCCAGAGTTCAGTTATGAATTATGGCGCCAAAGTAAAATTAAAAAAATGAGATTTGAACCTTCAAACAATCAAATATTTGTAACCAGTCCAAAAAAATATCAACCATTGCTTGTTGCTTTAGCAGTCCGCCGCACAAGTTTTCTCCCGGATCTGGATTCTGCCGGTTTAGGAAGCGCGGCAGCAACCAGTTCTGCTATATCGGAGACCCTGGTTTCGGTAGCCTGGGCAAATGTCTTTTTGCATAGCGGACAGGCGGTGATCAGCTCATCGGGTGATGCCAGCGTTAATGTGCGGGCTGCATCAGCAGCTATCTCAGCTCTTTTGCCGGAAGAGAGAGTCAGGTTTCCCAGGCTTCCGCCACAACAGAGCGACATGTTTCCCTCCTGCGCTGCAGACTGAAGTTCAGCCACATAGCTGATCACTGCCCTCGGTTCATCATAGATGCCGGAACCCCGGCCAAGTTCACATGGATCA
>SBFZ01000150.1 GCA_006227095.1 Bacteroidota bacterium
ATGATCCCCCACAGGAGCCTTGCCGCGAATATTCGCTATGCACAGCACAACATGCCGCTTGAGCCGGGTGACAAGGTCGTCTCGTTCCTCCCGCTGGCACACACATACGGCTGTGCCTTCGAGTTTCTCTTCCCCTTCACCTACGGATGCCATATCACCATCCTTACGAAGACCCCTTCGCCACAGATACTCATCCAGGCATTCAAGGAGATCAGGCCGAGGCTCATTCTCTCCGTCCCGCTGGTAATTGAGAAGGTTTACAAGAAGCAGTTGCTGCCTGTCATCAGCAAGCCCACCATGAAGGCACTGCTGAAAATCCCTGGCATAAACAGGATTCTGTTCAAAAAGATACGCGAGAAACTTGAGACCAGTTTTGGAGGCAACTTCAAGGAACTGGTGATTGGCGGTGCGGCATTCAATGCTGATGCTGAAAAGTTCTTCCGGAAGATCGGGTTCCGGTATGCCGTGGGTTACGGAATGACCGAATGCGGGCCGCTGATCAGCTATGACGGCTGGAAAACGGCAAGGTTCGCCTCGTGCGGGAAGCCGGTTGACACCCTGGAGGTGAAGATTGATTCACCGGATCCGCAGAATGTGGTTGGTGAGATCATCCTCCGCGGCGATAATGTCATGCTCGGATACTACAAGAATGAAAAGGCCACCCGGGAGGTAATTGACGAGGACGGCTGGATGCATACCGGTGACCTCGGGGTGATAGACAGGGACGGGTATATCTACATCAAGGGACGGAGCAAGGATATGCTGCTTGGCCCTTCGGGGAAAAACATCTACCCCGAGGAGATTGAGTCAATAATAAACAACTTCAAATATGTGACAGAAGCAGTTGTCATCTCTGATGATGATAAGCTGGTCGGGCTGATTTATCCCGACTATGAGGCACTGCGAAATGACGGCATTGGCGAGGATGGACTTGCGGCCGCGCTTGACGGTATAAGGAAGGAAGTAAACGGCAGACTGCCTGATTACATGAATGTTACGAAGTTCAGGGTGCATCCCGAGGAGTTTGCCAAGACCCCGAAGAAGAGCATCAAGCGTTATCTGTACATGAAAGGATGATATTATAAGAAGCGAAGAGGCCCCGTGAGGGCCTCTCCGGTAATACAGCGAAGTGAAGAAATACTGTATCATTGTTGCCGGCGGCAGCGGACGGAGGATGAAGTCCGCCATCCCTAAGCAGTTTCTGCTCCTGGAGGGGCGGCCTCTGCTGATGCATACCATTGAAAGATTCAGCTCCTTTGAACCGGCCATGGACATCATCCTGGTTCTGCCGGCGGAACATCATAACCTCTGGAAGGGCCTTTGCAGGGAGCATTCTTTCAGTGTCACCCATAAGGTTGTTGCCGGAGGGGAGGAAAGGTTTCATTCTGTCAGCGCCGGACTGGAGGCAGTGAGGGAAATCGCATTTGCAGAGACTGGTGGCGCCGGCGCCGGAACACCTCCGGCCGGGAGACCAGGGGCTATTGAAGGGGTTCACTTTTCAGGGCAGGGTGTTGCTGAGGAAAGTGTATTGCCCGGAGGTCCGGCAGGTACATATGACAGACCGGGGCAGGTAACCGAAGATATACTGATTGCCATCCATGACGGCGTCAGGCCCCTGGTGAGTCATGATACCATCTGGCGATGCTTCGCAGATGCCGAGGAATTCGGTACTGCAGTGCCATTCATCGAGCCGGCTGACTCGGTCAGGCTGCTTGCCGGCGATGACAGCAGACCCGTACCCAGGGGTGAGGTGCGTCTCATCCAGACTCCGCAGGTGTTTCGCGGCAGCGTGATACTCAATGCCTATGACCGCGGATATGACCCTGCCTTTACTGATGACGCCACTGTGGCGGAAGCCTCCGGCGTTAAGATTCATCTTACCCATGGAAACAGGGAGAACATCAAGATAACTACCCCCGAAGACCTGGCAGTGGCACAGACACTGGCAGGCATGGCGGGGCAATGAAAGGGGAAATTATGGACCATGAGCGGTTGCTCGATTACATGAAGCTTGAAGTCAGAAAGGTCAGAAAAGCCGATGAGGATATCATAGACCTGCTGAAATCCACGGTGCTTGGTTCCGAGGGAGGCATGCGCTATACCATGATGAACACTCCTGAACGGATCAGTACATACGGAGACGGACTCTCGTTTCTTGCCCTGTACAAGAGGAACAGCCTGAAGGGAGTCATAGGGCTCTGTCGCAGGATCATTTCAAACAGGGGAATAAAGTACCCCTCCACCTATCTCCGCTATCTGGCCGTACAGAGTGCATTACAGGTTGAGAGAGCCCCTGGCCGTCGCCGGCAGGAGAGAAACACCCTGGCCGCTGACAGCTTCAAGCAGAAGATCATATCCCTCTTCAGGGATCCGCTGAAGGCAGCAGGTGATTTTAAGGAGTTTGACATAACTGGCGGAGCCGGCAGCACGGGCGGGGTTGCCGGGAGTGTTGCCGCCGGTGCAACCCAAAACAGTGCCACCACCGGCGATGCTTCGGCATCCGGCGCCATGTCATCCGGCGTTATGTCATCAGGCGCAAACACTGCCGGCGCCATGGCAGCAGAATCAGCCGGTAAGCATGTCATGTATGCCTATGTGGAAAGTCGCAACGAGAGATCCAGGAACCTCGTTAACCAGTCGGGGTATGAGTATATCCGCTCCTTCCTTACCGTTGCCTTCAGCAGGTTTGACCCGAAACGGAATCCTTCCGTTTCCAGGCTTACTCCTGAAGAGGAACCGGCAATGGCCGCCCTGCTCGATGAGTTTTATTCAGGTTACTGTTTCTATACCAATGAGTTTTCATTCCATGACCATAAGTATTATGTACTGCGCAGGAACGGGGAGATAGTAGCCGGTGTGGGAGCCATCCCCGCTCAGTACAGGGTGGTGAATGTACCGGGACTGTGGGGATGGGTTATGATGAAGCTGCTTCCCCGCACTCCTCTCTACAGGAGACTGTTTAAGCCGGATGAATTCAGGTATATAATCCTGAATGCCATATACTGCAAAAAGGGGAGCGAGGACCTCCTGCCTGACCTGTTCGAAGCTGTCTGCGCAGAGGAGGGATACCATACAGCCCTGACATGGCTTGATGACCACTCATGGCTCTATGACACACTGCGCACCAACAGGAGAATGGGGGCACTGAACAGGATGCTGAACGCCAAGCCGGGACTTGTTTATGCACTCTTTTCAGGACTCACCCCTGACGAGACGGAGAAGTTTTATGATTCTCCGGCATATATATCAGGATTTGATTTCTCGTAGTTGGGAAAAACTGATTTACCGGTTATGATGCTCATGTCTTCAGCCATCAGCTGCTGTGACCGGGATGAAAC
>SBFZ01000424.1 GCA_006227095.1 Bacteroidota bacterium
GGACTCATGCTGGTAACCATCATCGGGGCGGTATGGATGGCAGCAAAGATCTATCGTACCGGGATACTCATGTACGGGAAGAAGACATCCTACAAGGAGCTTTGGAAGTGGCTTACATACAAAGGATAAAACAGGACTGACATGCCAAGGATACTGGTTATTGATGATGAGAGATCAATCAGGAACACCCTGAAGGATGTTCTTGAGTATGAGAAATACGAGGTGGACCTCGCAGAGGAGGGGGGCGCAGGGATAGAGCTCTTTTCACAGCAGCAGTATGACGCCGTTCTGTGTGATATCAAGATGGCAAAGATGGATGGCATAGAGGTCCTTCTGAAACTTCAGGAGATCTCGGCTGATGTCCCTGTCATAATGATTTCAGGTCACGGTAATATTGATACTGCCGTTGACTCCATAAAGAAGGGAGCCTTTGACTTCCTCGAGAAGCCGCTTGACCTGAACCGGCTGCTTATAACCATCCGCAATGCCCTCGAAAGAGGCTCACTGATCACCCAGACCAAGGTGCTTAAGAAGCAGGTGAGCAAGAAGTATGAGATTGTGGGAAATTCACCGGCCATACTTCAGGTGAAGGAGATGATTGACAGGGTAGCTCCCACCGAGGCACGGGTGCTCATCACCGGTTCCAACGGCACCGGCAAGGAGCTGGTTGCCCACCAGATCCATGAGAAAAGCAGCCGGTCACGGGGCCCTTTCGTGGAGGTCAACTGTGCCGCAATCCCGTCTGAACTTATTGAAAGTGAACTATTCGGTCATGAAAAGGGATCTTTCACCTCTGCCATCAAACAGCGTATTGGCAAGTTTGAACAGGCCAGCGGCGGAACGATATTCCTTGACGAGGTGGGTGATATGAGCCTTGCCGCACAGGCAAAGGTGCTGAGGGCACTGCAGGAGAACAAGATCACCCGTGTAGGATCAGACAAGGACATACAGGTTGATGTCAGGGTAATTGCTGCAACAAACAAGAATATCAGGGAAGAGATTGATCGCAACACCTTCAGGGAAGACCTATACCACCGCCTGAGCGTCATACTTATACATGTTCCCACCCTCAATGAGAGGAAAGAAGATATTCCCCTCCTTGCCGATCATTTCAATTCCCTTATCTGCGGTGAGTATGGAATGGGACGGAAGAAGATCAGGCCTGATGCAATTGCAGAACTGCAAAAAATAAAATGGACCGGCAACATCAGGGAGTTCCGGAACGTACTTGAAAGGCTTATCATCCTCTGCCCGGAGGAGATCACCGGCAGGGATGTGGTTGCATACGCCCACCCGGTATCCGGGTTCGGAGAGACATGAAAAAGGTATCCGCCATATTATTGCTGAAGATGCTGGCAGTGATGCTGCTGCTCCTGGCTTCCTGTGAAAGGAATCAGCGTGAAAATAACACCATACCATTCAATGACAGCTGGCTTTTCATCAGGCAGGATTCCGCCAATGCTGACAAGATACTTCCGGGAATCATTCCGAACCACAGGTGGGAGGAGGTCTCACTGCCCCATACAGCCTTCATCGAACCTCTGGTGGTAAGCGGAAAGCAATGGACAGGTATTTGCTGGTACAAGAAGCTTTACCGGCCTTTAAAGCGGCAGAGGCACAAACATACAGGACTTCTCTTTGACGGCGCAATGCATGATGCCATTGTCTACCTCAACGGCGCCGAAGTAGCAAGGCATACGGGAGGTTATCTGCCATTCTATGTCAATCTCACTGATGATCTTGATTACGGAAAGGAGAATGAAATCCTCGTCAGGCTTGATAACAGGGAAAACCCTCATATTCCGCCCGGCAAGCCTCTGAATGAGCTTGACTTCCTCTGGTACAGCGGTCTCTACCGCAACGTCAGCCTTACAGTTACCGACAGGCTCCACATAACGGCTCCCCCGGAGTATCATGCACCTCTCGGAGGAGGAATCATAACCGGTATCAGGGATGTGGGGAGGGAATCAGCCACACTGACACTCTCGGCGCACGTGAGCAATGATGACCGCATACCGAGATCATTCCGGATGAAGAACACACTGCTTGATGCTGCAGGCCTCGAAGTGGCTTCCTCACTGTCAGAGCTGACTGACCTTGACCCCGGTCAGGGTATCCGCCTGATGACCCGGATGATAGTCATGCAGCCTTCATTGTGGACGCCGGAGACACCATTCCTGTATACCATCAGGACTGACCTGCTTTCAGAAAGCGGCACTGTCATTGACCGCCGTGAGACACGCACCGGCATCAGGTCAGTGAGGGTCACCCCTGACAAGGGGCTGATGATCAATGGCAATCCTGTCAGGCTTACAGGTACCAACCGGCACCAGGAATACCCGTACATAGGGTACGCACTCTCAGATGAGGCCAGCTACCGCGATGCCTTCAAGATAAGGGAAGCAGGGTTCAACCTGGTGCGCTGCTCACACTACCCTCCCTCACCGGCATTTCTTGATGCCTGCGATGAGATCGGGCTGATGGTTATTGATGCCATCCCGGGATGGCAGTTCATGGGAGACTCACTCTTTGCCGAAGCTGTCCTGCGCGACACGAGGATGATGTGCCGCCGCGACCGTAACCACCCCTCGGTGGTGATGTGGGAGGCATCACTCAATGAGACACTCATGCCGGTGAGCTTCCTGAACAGGCTCCACCAGACTGTCAGGGAGGAGCTTCCCCTGGGCAACAATCTCACATGCAGCTGGATGGATACAATATGTGATATCTTCATCCCGGCCCGCCAGCATGCCGGAGCACCCCGCTACTGGAAGGACTACCGAAAGGCTAAACCTCTCTTTATCTCGGAATACGGTGACTGGGAATACTATGCAAATAACGCAGGATTCAGCCAGTCAGAGTTCAGTGATCTCGAACCGGAAGAAAGAAATTCAAGGCAGCCCCGCGGCGCGGGCGACAGACGCATGCTTCAGCAGGCCTGGAACTTCCAGGAAGCACATAATGACAACCTGTACGGTCCCTGTTTCGGCGATGCCAACTGGCTGATGTTCGACTATAACAGGGGATATGCCCCTGACATTGAAGCCTCAGGAATAATGGATCTTTTCAGGCTCCCGAAATTTGCCTACTGGTTCTACCGGAGCCAGGCTGACGAGGGACCCGTCTGTTTCATTGCACATCATAACCTTCCCTCATCAGGGAATACCGTCAGGGTCTTCAGCAATGCTGACACCATCATGCTCTTCCGGAATGACACCCTCATTGCAGTACAGGGACCTGACAATGATACCTGCACTGCTAACCTGCGGCACCCGCCATTCACCTTCACCCTGCCAGGATACCAGGCAGGAACCCTCAGGGCATCAGCAATACGCAG
>SBFZ01000373.1 GCA_006227095.1 Bacteroidota bacterium
TACTACTGGGGCGACAAGCTGCTGCATGACAGCTACAGCATCGCCACAGACCTGCAGTGCTACACCCCGTCTGACAATTTTGAGGTGCGTCATGGTGTACTGCGTATCATCACCAAACCGCAGAAGACGACCGGCAAGGTATGGGATCCGACAAAGGGATTCTACACAAAAGAATTTGCATTTACCTCCGGATTGGTGAACACAGGTGCCTCATTCAGGCAGAAGTACGGTACCTTCTCAGCAAAGATAAAGCTCACGGATCATAATGTCCGGAATACATTCTGGCTTATCGGTGACCGGATCACACCGCATGTCGATATTTGCAGGTCAGGCCACGGAAAGGTCTGGTTTGATCTTTTCACCACAGCAGGAAACCATCTGAAGAAAAGTATTGGATCAAAATATCTTTCTGATTTTTATATCTATACCCTTGACTGGACTTCTGATGCGCTGGTCTGGAAGATCAACGGCGTTGAGGTGATGCGCCAGACCACCGGCGTGCCCCAGGAGCCGATGTATATCAACCTTGCCGGCGGCGTTGACAAACCCATCGGCGGAATCTCTTCAATGGAAGTGGATTGGGTCAGGGTGTACCGGGCAAAATAAAACATTCACACGGCAAGTGTACTGAGGCTGTCTCACAGGGGCAGCCTTTTTTTCGTCTGACAACCAGTCACGAAATTTTTTTTCTCCCAAACAGTGTTTATCCGGGTATCTCCATTTTTTTTGCATCACCACTGTAACATCCGGGGTATGATGACCGTCTTTATGATGTCAGTGCATTGACATTAATGACCGTAAAAGAGTACAATAACGCCGTAAGGGAGTTTGGTGACCATGTATACCGGTTCATACTCCGCAGCATCAAGGACAGCCACAGGGCTGATGATATCGTGCAGGATACGTACGAGAAGCTGTGGCGCTGTGTCACTGAAATTGAATACGGCGCAGTGAAATCATGGCTCTTCTCCACGGCATACAACAGGATGATTGACATTATAAGGAAAGACTCCAGGCTTGTGGATGTGGAGTATTATGATGAAAGTTCGCTTTTCGCGGAAGAGAGCAGCAGCGACCTGAACGAGGTGCTGCACAGGGCACTGGAAACACTCCCGGCAGCCCAGAGATCAGTGATACTTCTGCGTGATTATGAAGGGTACAACTATAAGGAGATTGGTGAAATAACCGGCTTATCTGAGGCACAGGTCAAGACCTATATTTTCAGGGGACGTGTGGCTCTGAGAAACTATCTTGTCAAGACATCGGTATGGCAATGACGGAAGATATGGAATATCCGCGGCTGACACCTCCCGGTGACAGGATGCCGTCAGGCCGGAGTCTTTTCCGCAGGCCGGATGAGCTGACCGATGAACAGTTTGACCTGCTCGCAGCAGCCCGGGCAGAAAATGCCCTTGCCGGGGATGGCCTTGCAGAGCTTGAATCGGTCATTGCATCTGTTCCGGGCAGGATTGAGCGGGCGGATAGTTTCCGCAACCTGCGGCTTGTCCCGGGCAACGAAAGCTGGCCCGGAATGCACCGGTCACTCAGGAGATCACCTGCGGGAACGGCAGTGCGTCGTTCAATCATACCAACCCTCCTCGCTGCGGCAGCTGTACTGGTACTGATGATCTACGGACCAGCCGGGGCAAAGCTGAAAACCCCGGACAACCAGGTCAGCATGACCGGAACAGCAACCATGACCGTGGCAGAAATACCATATTCATCACCGATAACAGCTGCGGAAAGAATTGCTGCGGATTCGCCTCAGATCAACGCGGCTGCAGGAATCTCCGTAACAGATGTAACCGGACACCATGCAGGCAACCCCGTCGCTGCCCTTAACGCGGAAGTCACGGCTCCCCGTGCACTGCCACTGGTTACCGTGCATGACAGGGCAGCTGTACTTGCATTGGCACCTGTTGCAGACAGGAACCTTGCCCCCGTTGAAATGGCAGAGTATGGCACGCCGGAATTCATCAATGATGAAAAGAACTGGATGCTGAGGAGCATTTCATTTCTAGCCACTGCCATAACCGGAAAGGAAAAGGAGGTTGACGGTTACATGATAGCCAGCGGCTGCATAACCGGCCTCAACACCATCCTCGGCTGGGATATGGAACTGCAGCAGGTAAGCAACAGGGCAGGTGACCCTGTGGCGGTCAGTTTCAGCTCCACACTCCTCTCTTTCACAAAACCTTTGAATAAAAGTACGCCGTGACTGTAACTTTCCGGCACTGTTGTTCGTCCCGGTAATAAACAACAAACATTTTTGATCCATGAAAAGAATATTGATTTCATCCGTACTTATTGTTTCCATGCTCATACCCTCAATGGCGCAGGAGAAGGAACAGAAACTGAAAGAGCTTGAACAGCTCGAACAACAGACAGTAAAGACCACACCCCCCGACACGCTGGTTGCCATGGAAGAAGAGCTGATGACGGCTGAGGAGGAGATGCTGGCTGAAGAAGAGATGCTGGCTGAAGAGGCAGCCGGGAAATCACGTGTCAGGATAGGCGAACTCATGACAATTGAGGAAACTGATGACGAGACCATTATCAGGGTCGGCAAAAAAGGACTCAGGGTGATTGAAGAGGATATCGAAACCGTTGTGCAGGATGAGGGGCAGGACAATGAAGGCGTCCGTTATACCGGCAAGAGCCGCAGGCGGTTTGAAGGGCATCTGGGCGGCCCGGAGTTTGGATTCAACGGTTATTCAACGGGTAAATGGCTGAACAATGATTCTCCGCTTGAAGGTTATCTAGACCTTAACACAGCCAAATCAACCAGCTTCAACTTTGTCTTCCCTCCGGTGAACATTGGTTTCGCACGTCATTTCGGTATTGTCACAGCTCTCGGAATCAACTTCAACAACTACCGGTTTGACGGAAACAATACGATAGTGGTTGACGGCGAAGGCAATATCACCCCGGCATATCCCGCAGAACCAATAGAGTATGAAAAGAGCAAGCTGGCAACCGTATACGGGTTTATTCCTGTGATGCTCGAGCTGCAGATCCCCGTCTCGCACGGAAGTGCAATCAACCTCGGGGCAGGTGTTGTCGGGGCAGTCAAGCTGGGATCGCATACAAAGGTTGTCTATCATGATGACGGGAAGCAGAAGGAGAAGAACCGTGACGACTTCAACCTCAATGTTCTGAGGTACGGTGTCACTGCCAGGGCAGGATATGAGATGGTACAGGTGTACGGCACATGTTACCTCTCCCCGATGTTCGAGAAGGGCAAAGGGCCGGAGCTCTATCCTTTCGAGATTGGCATTGCCCTGACATTCAATGACTGACAAGACATTCTGACAGGTTTTCTTCGGGAGGGTAT
>SBFZ01000155.1 GCA_006227095.1 Bacteroidota bacterium
ACTGCAGGTATCATGGCACTCGGTGGCGTTTACGTGCTGACCATCCTTGACCCTTACAGCACCTTCGGCAGGTTTATGACATATTTCGCACAGCCGGTGGTTCTCTTCATAAACAACATCCTTGCCGCCATCCTGGGTAAATTCGATATCTATACAATCTACCATGTTGACATAAAGCCTTATGAGCTGGTGGCGTATATAATCCCCACTGCTTTCCTCTTCCTTGTGGGCCTGCTCGCTTTCAGGTACGGAAGGCTCTATTGCAATACCGTCTGCCCTGTAGGGACTCTCCTTGGTCTTCTCAGCAAGGTGTCACTGTTCAGGATCAGGTTTGACGATGCCAAATGCACACGATGCGGAAGGTGTGCCATGTCATGCAAGTCATCATGCATAGATTTTCTGAACAAGACGGTTGACCTCAGCAGGTGCGTCAACTGTTTCAACTGTATTGACTCCTGCAAGGAGAATGGGATGTCATACGGCCTTGTAAGGCTGAAGAGAGAGTCAGTTTCAAAGGAGGGTACAGATCCTTCACGCCGCGGTTTCATTGCCGGATCACTTGTTTTGCTTGCCGGCGGTTCGCAGCTGATTCGCGCACAGGGTACAACCCCGACTCCAACGAAAGACTCCACTGTAAAGGAAGACAGGCTCTACCCGGTCTCACCTCCCGGTTCTTCAGGAATTGCCACGTTTACATCACGCTGTACGGCCTGTACCCTGTGTGTAAATGCCTGCCCTACCAATGTATTGCAGCCTTCAGTCAATGAATACGGGTTCGCAGGGATCATGCAGCCCAGGATGGATTTTCACAGCGGATTCTGCAACTATGACTGTACCCGGTGCACCGATGTATGTCCTACCGGGGCAATAATGCCCCTTGTGATGGAGGCCAAGAAACTGACCCAGATAGGCAAGGCTGTCTTCATTAAGGAAAACTGCATTGTTGAAACTGAAAAGACTGCCTGCGGAGCCTGTTCGGAGCATTGTCCCACCAAAGCCTGTCACATGGTGCCTTTTGAGGGAAAACTCCTTATCCCGGAGGTTAAGGATGAGATCTGCATAGGCTGCGGGGCATGTGAATATGCGTGCCCGACACGGCCGTACAGGGCTATATTCGTTGACGGCAACCCAATTCACGAAGCAGCTGAAAAACCTGAGGCTGAGGAACTAAAAGCCGTACCCACTGAATTCCCGTTCTGATACCTGACCAAAAGCCAGCAATTACTCCACGCAGTAGACTGTAAGGGTTATTCCGCTTTCGGAACAGGTGACTCAAAAACATGATTTTTATCGTGTGAGGCAGAGTTAATTAGATTTAACTTGCATGCTCTTAATTTACCTCATCAAAATAATGTCATATTTATGAAACCTACACATATTGAGCATATTGGCATTGCAGTAAACTCAATAGAAGATGCACTGCCATTCTATGAAAAGGTACTCGGACTGAAGTGTTATAACATTGAGGAAGTGGCAGACCAGAAGGTAAAAACCGCTTTCTTCATGATAGGGCAGACAAAGATCGAACTGCTTGAATCAACAGACCCGGAAGGGCCGGTAGGAAAATTCATCGAGAAGAGGGGAGAGGGAATACACCATATTGCCTTTGCCGTTGACAACATCGAAGAGCGGCTTCGTGAGGCGGAAGAGGCCGGGATCAGGCTCATTGACAATGCCCCCAGGAAGGGTGCCGAAGGTCTGAGCATTGCATTCCTCCACCCTAAATCAACATTCGGAGTGCTTACCGAACTGTGCGAAGACAAAAACAGCGAAACAAAAAAATAACAGGGTTCAATGAACAGTCAGGAAAGAATAAAGCAGCTCCTTGATTTCAGGGAGAAAGCCCGCAAGGGTGGCGGTGAGAAACGAATTGATGACCAGCATTCCAAGGGTAAGCTCACGGCCAGGGAGCGTATTACCATGCTTCTTGACGAAGGGAGCTTCGAGGAATATGACATGTTTGTCACCCACAGAACCGAGGACTTCGGCCTGGCCGACAAGAAATACCTGTCTGACGGTGTTATAACCGGGCATGGTACTATTGACGGCAGGGTGGTATATGTGTTTGCACAGGACTTTACAGTCTTCGGTGGCTCTCTCTCGGAGACCTTCGCACAGAAGATATGCAAGATCATGGACCAGGCCATGAAGGCCGGTGCACCCGTGATCGGAATCAATGACTCCGGCGGTGCACGTATCCAGGAAGGTGTCAGAAGTCTTGCGGGCTATGCAGAGATTTTTGAACGGAATATCCTTGCATCGGGTGTCATCCCTCAGATCTCAGCCATCTTCGGACCCTGCGCCGGCGGTGCCGTTTATTCTCCGGCACTGACTGACTATATAATCATGAGCCGAAAGAGCAGCTACATGTTCGTCACCGGCCCCAAGGTTGCCAAGGCAGTCACCGGAGAGGATATCACCATTGATGACCTCGGCGGAGCAGGCGTCCACACCTCAAAATCAGGCGTTGCCCACTTCGCCGTTGACGAGGAGAAGGAGGGCCTCGAGCTGATCAGGAAACTGCTGGGCTTCATGCCGCAGAATAACCTGGAGGAACCCCCTCAGCTAGATTGCAGTGACCCTATTGACAGGCTGGAGGATGAACTGAATGACATCATCCCGGAAAGCCCGAACCAGCCCTATGACGTCAAGGATGTTATAGTAAGGGTTGTTGATTATCATGACTTCCTCGAAGTGCATGAAGCATATGCCAAGAACATCGTTGTGGGTTTTGCCCGGTTTGACGGTATGCCTGTCGGAATCGTGGCAAACCAGCCTGCATATCTTGCAGGAGTACTCGATATAGAAGCATCGCGCAAGGCAGCACGTTTCATACGGTTCTGCGATGCCTTCAACATCCCGGTGGTAACCTTCGTTGACGTTCCCGGCTTCCTGCCCGGATCAACACAGGAATACGGCGGCATAATCATTCACGGTGCCAAGCTGATGTATGCATACGGTGAGGCAAACGTCCCCAAGGTGACCGTTACCCTCAGAAAGTCATATGGCGGAGCACATTGCGTGATGTCTTCAAAACAGCTCAGGGGTGATATCAACTATGCCTGGCCTACGGCCGAAATCGCAGTGATGGGCCCGCAGGGCGCCATCGAAGTACTCGAGGGAAAAGCCATCAGCGAAATAGCCGATGCCACGGAACGGAAAGAGTACATATCGAAAAAGGAAAAGGAATACAGGGATAAGTTTGCAAATCCTTATGAGGCAGCCAAATATGGATACCTCGATGACGTGATTGAACCCAGAAACACCAGGTTCAGGGTTATCAGGGCTCTCAGAACCCTTGCAACCAAGAAAGACCCGGGT
>SBFZ01000318.1 GCA_006227095.1 Bacteroidota bacterium
TATTTTTACCTTGTTTTTCTGATAATTATCATAATTAAGACATTATAGCATTGGAACGTGAAGATTTTCTAAAGGATTTGAAAGACGCGAAGCGGCAGTGGGACTTCATTATTATAGGAGGAGGGGCCACGGGACTTGGTATTGCCGTTGATGCTGCCACCAGGGGTTACAGTACTCTCCTTCTTGAGCAGTCTGATTTTGCCAAGGCTACCTCTGCCCGCAGCACAAAGCTGGTTCACGGCGGTGTAAGGTACCTGCAGAAGGGCGATGTTGCACTGGTAAGGGAGGCGCTCCGCGAGAGGGGTTATCTGCGCAGGAATGCACCTCACCTGGTGAAGAACCAGCGTTTCATCATCGGAAACTACAAGTGGTGGGAAAAGCCGTTCTACACCCTCGGGCTTACGTTCTATGATCTTCTCTCCGGCGGAATGAGCCTCGGGCGCTCACTGCCAATGAGCCGCACCCGGGTGATCAAATCGATCCCGCAGATAGTACGCACTAACCTGAAAGGTGGCGTTGTATATCATGACGGTCAGTTTGACGACTCCCGCCTGGCCATCAACCTGATGCAGACGGCCGTGGAAAACGGGGCAAAGGTTATCAATTACGTGAAGGTAATACAACTGCTTAAGAGCGCTGACGGACAGGTATCGGGTATTGTGGCAAGGGACGAGCTTGAAGGGGTCAATTTCACTGTTGACGGCAAGTGTGTGATCAATGCCACCGGCATTTTTGTTGATGATGTCATCAGGATGGACAATCCCGAGGAGAAGCCGCTTGTCAGGCCGAGCCAGGGTGTGCACCTGGTGGTTGACAAAAGCTTCCTCGGCGGTGATGATGCCATCATGATCCCGAAGACAAGTGACGGAAGGGTGATGTTCGGGGTGCCCTGGCACAACAGGGTGATACTTGGCACCACAGATATCCCGGTGAAGGAGTTTGTGCTTGAACCTAAAGCACTCGACGAAGAGGTGGATTTCATTCTTGAAACCGCAGGCAGATACCTCGAAAAGAAGCCGCAGCGCAGTGACGTACTGTGTGTTTTTGCAGGACTCCGGCCCCTTGCTGCACCTAAACACGAGAGTGAAGACGCCAAAACAAAGGAGATTTCACGAAGCCATAAACTGCTGGTCTCACCGTCAGGGCTCATTACCATCACCGGCGGCAAATGGACCACATACCGGAAGATGGCTGAGGATACCGTCAACGCCGGAATTAGGGCAAGGAAGCTCCCGTTCAGACCCTGCCGCACGAAGGATATCAAGATTCACGGCTATCTTGAGAATCCTGACCGTGATGACAGGATGTACATCTACGGCAGTGACCTCCGGGAAATAATGAAGATGCAGAAGGAAAACCCGGCATGGTCAGAAAAGCTTGAAGCCGGCTCTGACTTTACCGCCGGAGAAGTCATCTGGGCAGTGCGCAAAGAGATGGCCCGGACTGTTGATGATGTACTGGCCCGCAGGGTAAGAGTCCTTTACCTTGATGCGAGAAAATCGATAGCCCTTGCACCGAGGGTTGCGGAGATAATGGCAGCAGAACTTGGCAGGGACAGGGAGTGGGTACGCAACCAGGTTGAGGAATTCACTGAATTGGCCAGGGGCTATGTGATGGAATAACTTTTTACAGGCAGCAGGCAATTGGCAATAGAGGGCCAATCCGCCAGCTGGCTGAGAAGGAGCCAGATTGCAGGGGAGGCAATAGTGTTGACAATGATAGACTGCAGAGAGAAAAGCATTGAAGAAAAGAGAAATCAGATGAAAAGCAAAACCAAAACTAAAATCAGAGGTCAGAATGTCATACCAGGACTCCTTGGCGCAGTATTGGGTTCCCTTTTGGCCGTCTCCTGTTCTTCACAAAAAAACAACTCGCCTGCTGAGCCAAAGAAGCCGAATATCATAGTAATACTTGCCGATGATATAGGCTTTTCAGATATAGGAGCCTACGGTTCGGAGATACATACTCCCAACCTTGACCGGCTGGCTGCAGGGGGCATTCGCTTCACACACTTCTACAACACCGCCCGCTGCAGTCCCAGCCGTGCCTCGCTGCTTACCGGCCTCTACCCTCACCAGGCAGCCATGGGTCACCTTGCCACCCGTCCGATGTGGGATGAACCGGGCTATCTCGATGACCTGAATAAAAACAGTGCAACCATTGCCGAGATTCTGCGGGGAGCAGGCTACTCAACCTATATGACCGGCAAGTGGCACCTCTACGGAATGAATGCATCCGAACTGCCTGTGGGGCAGAACAGGGATACCACCAACTGGCCGCTGCAGCGCGGGTTTGACCGTTTCTTCGGTCACCTGAGCGGATCAGCCAGCTACTGGGATCCCTTCACCCTTCTCAGCGGAAACAGGTACATCACTCCCGGTGAAGGCTTCTACTACACTGACGCCATCAGTGACACAACGGTCAAATTCATACAGGAACACCCGGCAGGCAAACCCTTCTTCTTCTATGTAGCCTACTATGCAGCCCACTGGCCGCTGCACGCTCCTGAAGAAGCAATAGCAAAGTATGACGGTGTATATGACATCGGCTGGGATTCCCTCAGGGCACAGCGGTTCAGCAGGCAGAAGGAACTGGGAGTTGTCACCCGGAACCACCGCCTGTCAGAAAGAACTGAGACCATCCCTGCATGGGAAGATGAAACCATGAAAGAGTGGCAGTCACGTCGCATGGAGACCTATGCTGCCATGATTGATGTCATGGACCAGGGAATAGGAAGGATAATAAAGGCCCTCGAAGAGAAGGGTGAACTTGACAACACCATAATATTATACATGCAGGATAACGGGGCATGCGCCGAACCGGTCCTCACAAACAGGATGACTGAACCTCTCACCGATGAGCAGAAGATGCTTAAGCCACGCCCTGCTGACGAGGTGCTTACCGTAAGGAAACCGGAATACACCCGCGACGGACGGTACATTCGCAGCGGCCGTGGAGTGATGGCAGGTCCGGCTGACACCTGGGTGGCATATGGCGAAGAGTGGGCCAATGCCAGCAATACTCCGCTGAGGTATTACAAATCAATGGTGCATGAAGGAGGGATCACCACTCCCCTCATTGTCCACTGGCCTGAAGGGATACCGCAGAGGGGAACAATCATCGATCAGCCCGGCCACCTGATAGACATCATGCCCACCTGCCTTGAACTGGCCGGGGTGAAATACCCCGCTGAATTCAATGGCACGGTCACCATCGCACCCGAAGGTCTCAGCCTGCTCCCGGTTTTTAAAGGGAAGAAGCTTGACCGTGAATTCCTGTTCTGGGAGCATGAAGGAAACAGGGCAATACG
>SBFZ01000288.1 GCA_006227095.1 Bacteroidota bacterium
CAGCAACCTCCTGCCGAAGGGTTCCTGACCCTCCGTCGCCTGATGACACCGGCCTTTTCTCAGCCTGCGTTATCCCGGGAACATCTTCCACCGCCGACATAATCACATTCAACGTTGAAGGATTCCCAAAAGCAGGATATACAAGCGTAACGGCACTTTCCGCACTCATCAAAGCAATTGACCCGGATATAGTGGCCCTGCAGGAAGTAGCCTCTGAAGCCGATTTCAACAGGATGATAAAGCTGATGCCCGGATGGACCGGTGTTTTCTATCCCCTTAGCAATGACGAATGGAACCTTGCATATCTTGTCAAGGATAGCGAGATGGCAGTTGTGGCCGGCTCAGTGCGAACATTGTTTGAAGATGATTTTTGGGCTTTTCCCAGACCTCCGTTCGAAATAAGAGTCAGGCATAAAGCCTCCGGCAGGGAGTTCCTCCTGGTAAACCTCCATCTGAAATGCTGCGGGGGAACAGACAATGAAAACCGTCGCCGTGAGGCATCAGAGAAGCTAAAAGATTACCTGGATGAGCAGAGGTCTTCTGATGCGGTAATCATGCTGGGCGACTATAATGACGAAATTTCATCTTCAGACACTGAGGAAAATCCCTTTCTCAATTTTATTGCCGATGCTGCTTCCTACAGTTTCGCTGATATGGCTATAGCCAACGGAAGCCAGTTATGGTGGTCATATCCTCAATGGCCAAGCCATATTGATCATATCCTGGTTACAGATGAGCTATTTGATAAAATAGATACAACTGTTGTGATAAAGGCCAGCCCATGTTATCCTGATTATGCCGAGGTGCTTTCTGACCACAGGCCGGTAGGAATCAGGATAAATCCCTGATAACGCCCTCCTCAGTTACCGGTAGCAGCGCTCTTTACTATTATCACATAAACCGGGAAATGATCGCTGTATCCTCCCTGCCATACAGTCCCGACAAATGAACGCAGCGGATAACCCTTGTACTGACCGTCTTTCTGAACCAGAAAGGGAGAATTGAATACACGGGCATGGAGGAATTTGTAGGAGCGGTAATCACTGCCCAGAAGTGAAGGCGTGATTATTATCTGATCAAACAGGTTCATCCCGTCACGATAGTACAATGATCCGATACCCTTCCTGAACAGGGGAAACATTGTATTGAAAAGTTCACCCTCATGCAATCGGTCCGGATTACCCGATGCTTTCAGGTAAGACCTCAGGCTTTCATCAACAGGGTCATCGTTAAGGTCTCCCATTACAAACACTTTTGCACCACTGTCAATGGCCTGCAGACTGTCAACCAGCCTTCGTGACAGGGCAGCGGCAGCGTTCCGCCTGGGACGTGATGTGAGTTCTCCCCCTGACCGTGAGGGCCAGTGACCTACGATAAAATGCATTGGTTCACCATCGAACATACCGCTGACAACCAGCTGATCACGGGTGTATATCCGTTCACCTTCCTCGTTCAGAAGATCCAGTGAAGGACTGGCTGAGGCAGTGACACTGAAAAACCTGGGACGGTACATCAGGGCAACGTCCACTCCCCTGAGGTCCGGAGAGTCATAATGAACAATCTGGTAGTTTGACTCCCTGAGCAAGGGATGTGCCGCAAGATCTTCGAGTACACTGCGGTTTTCTATTTCAGACACCCCAAGTACTGCCGGACCCCCGCTCCATCCGTCATCCTCACCGATTTTTGAAATGGCCAGTGCCATGTTGTCAAGCTTGGCCTTGTACCTGCTACCTGTCCATTTGTTGGGTCCGTCCGGTGTAAATTCCTCATCCAGAACACCAGGGGTATCAATGGTATCAAAAAGATTTTCAAGATTGTAAAAGGCAATCAGGCCTGCCCTCACCTGCTGCGCATCGGCAGCCAGCACCGGAAAAAGAAACAGTAAAATGAATGAAATCTTCCGCATCATTATGCAATCTGTGACGGCAAAGGTAATACTTTTAGCCATCAGCATTTGCCTTTTGTCGTTTCTTCGAAAAGCCTTATCTTTCAAACCCTTTCTTTATTACGACTCATGAGACATAACAGACAGTCTATCTTTATCTTACTCTTCATCCTGATGTGCGGCAACATTGCAGCCCAGGTGGGTAATGTAACCGGAACCATTACTGGTAAAAACAGCGGCAAGCCTCTTTCCGGAGCACTGATAGCCGACGCCGCCGGAAACGAGCTTGGCCGGTCAGGCAAAGACGGATCCTTCTCCGTTGTCCTTGATCAGGGCAAACAGATGCTGATAATAAACATGCCGGATTATGAACAGGCAATCATCAGTGTCATTGTCACTCCAGGCGAAACTACAGATGCCGGGGTTGTTGCCCTCCCTGAAATTGCAGGGTTTATTATGGACCTTGGCTCTGTCAGTACAATGGAGGGGTTCTCCGAAGACGGATTCGAGACACAGTCCATCCAGGGAGTCCTGAGCTCCTCTGCTGATATCTTCATGAGCACGGCAGCCTATACCTTCGGCCAGGTGTTGTACAGATCAAGGGGCTATGACAACAACTACCAGAATGTCAGCCTCAATGGATTCGTTATGAACGACATCGAATCCGGATCTCCGTACTGGTCGAACTGGGGAGGGCTGAACGATGTAATGCGAAGCTCAATGGTCAGCTCCGGACCTGAACCTATCGGCTTCCTCTTTGAACCGGTGGGTGGTGCCACACGGATAAATACCAGGGCCTCGGAATACAGGTCAGGTATCAGGGCTGTTTATTCAAGGTCAAACCGAACCTACCCGAACAGGGCCATGCTTACCTACAGCACAGGACTGCTTAACAACAACTGGGCAATAACAGGAAGCTATTCGAGACGCTGGGGTGACCGCGGCTATGATGAAGGCACCTTCTACAATGCTAACTCATTCTTCCTTTCAGTCGAAAAGAAGATTAACAGCAGGCACAGCCTCAACCTGACTGCCCTCGATGCTGTTTATGAAAGAGGTGTAGGCGGCGGCTCCACCCAGGAGGTCTATGACCTTGCCGGCAGCAACTATTATAATCCCTACTGGGGATACCAGGATGGCGAAGTCCGCAACGCACGCGTAAGAAGCAACAATAAGCCCCTCATCACCCTTGCTCACTTCTGGAAGCCATCGGAGAAACTTGATATTCAAACAACTGCCGGATACTGGTTCGGGAAAAGCGGATATTCAGCCCTTAACTGGTATGATGTGCTTGATCCCAGGCCTGATTACTACCGGAAGTTGCCAAGCTATTTTTATGACAACTCAGACATTGCCAGGATAACCGAAGCCTGGCAGACAGACCCGGCCACCAGCCAGATTGACTGGGACCATTTTTATTTT
>SBFZ01000161.1 GCA_006227095.1 Bacteroidota bacterium
GTGAAAATGTCAGGCCAAATGTGTTATTCATCGTTATTGATGATTTAAATGACTGGACAACATTATTCAGTGAGAGAAATCCTGTCAGGATGCCCAACCTGGAAAACCTGGCCCGGAGGGGAACATTTTTTAAAAATGCTTATTGTCCGTCTCCTGCCTCGAATCCTTCCCGTTCTTCCATTCTTACCGGTCTTAGACCCAATGAAACAGGTGTTTACGGGAACAGCTCGGACTGGAGGGCAGTCTTGCCTCAACGTGTAACCCTCCAGAAGTTTTTTAAGAATAACGGGTATTATGTAGCCGGTTCCGGAAAAATATTTCACCATCACAAAGACTGGGCCTTTCATGATAATGCCTCGTTCAATGAATACCTAATGATGTCAGTAAACGAGCCATATCCCACGAAGAAACTGAATGGACTTGAGTGGTACGGCTCGAGAAATACTGACTGGGGTATCTGGCCCGACGATATAACCAAAACTTCTGATTATAAGAGTGCTGATTTTGCCGTAAGGTTTCTTGAAAAGAACCATGATCAGCCATTTATGTTGAACATAGGTATTTATAAACCTCACTCTCCATTTTTTGCACCGGAGCAGTTCTTTGATGATTATCCGCAGTCACGACTGGTAATGCCGGCCAGAAAAGAAAATGATACAGATGATCTTCCCCCGGGTGCCATATCATTGCTTAAGCCTTCGGGTTGGTTTTGGGAGGGGATGGTCAAGGCCATGGATGAAGATAAGGATGCCTATCGCAATTTTGTACAGGCCTACCAGGCCTGCGCTTCCTTTGCAGACTCAATGGTTGGAATGGTTATCGATGAACTGGATCGCAGTGCATACAGAGATAACACTATAATTGTATTGTGGTCTGATAATGGGTTTCACCTGGGTGAGAAAGACCATATTGAGAAATTTGCACTCTGGGAGAAAACAACACATGTGCCCTATATAATTATAGCTCCTGGGATTACCAGGCCCGGTCAGGTCATTGAAAGGCCTGTTGACCTGATGACTATTTTCCCTACCCTTGCAGATCTATGTGGACTAAAGCCTCCTGAAGGACTGTCAGGTTTCAGTCTTTTACCCCTGCTCAGGGGTGAAAAGATGGAACTTCCGCCAGCATTAATGACCTATATGAAAGGGAATCATGCAGTCAGGTCAGACAGATGGAGGTATATCGTCTACTCGGATGGCAGTGAAGAACTTTATGACCATGATACAGATCCGGATGAATTGAATAACCTCGCAGATCAGATTGATTACATTACTGTAAAAGATTCTCTCAGGAAGTATGTGCCAAAGCATAACGCAGAACAGGTCACTGACCTGAAGTGAAAATAAAACTGGTATTGAAAGAAATAAAACATCAAAATGAGTCGGATTTCCAAAATTACCACACTGGTCGTTTTTGTTGTCCTGGTAACCGGGACGAGGCTAATCGCCCAGGGAAGCCGGATACTGGAGGGCCAGACATTGCATAGTTCAATTCTGAACATGGACAGGCAGTATTCTGTATATCTTCCTGCCGGATATGATGAGAATAACCGCAGCTATCCCGTCCTTTACCTGTTGCATGGCGGTGGCGGTGACCATTCAACCTGGATCCAGTCAGGAGAAGTGCAGGCCCTGACTGACCAGACAATAGCAGAAGGCAGGGCAACCCCTATGATTATTGTTATGCCCAACGCAAGGGAGAAAATCAAGGGTTATTACAATTATATCGCAGGAGGATTCAATTATGAGGATTTCTTCTTCAGCGAACTGATCCCTCACATAGAGAAAAACTACCGGGTCAGAACCAAAAGCCGTTTCAGGGCAGTAGCCGGCCAGTCAATGGGCGGGGGTGGTACCATTTTCTATGCCCTTCATCACCCTGAAATGTTCTCTGCTGCAGCTCCGCTCAGCGCCGTAACTGAGAGCTGGAACCAAAATGACCTGACAGCCAAGCTTCAGCGGAATAATATCCACGGATATTCCAAAGACCAGTTTGAATCTTATTACAGAAGCTACAGTATTCCCGAAATTATTGCAGCAGCAGACACCTCGAAGCTGAACTCTGTACGGAAAATCAGGTGGTACATAAGCTGCGGCGATGATGATTACCTGAATGAGGGTAACTGCCAGATGCACATTGCCTTCATGAAGGCGGGAATACCTCATGAGTTCAGGGTAAAGGACGGTGCCCACAACTGGAGCTATTGGAGAAATGAATTGCCGGAAGTCCTGTCCTTTATTTCAAAGTCGTTTACCGAATTTTGAAAGAGATCAGATTATGGAGAATAATATCAGGACTTTATTTATAATACTTGTCAGTCTCCTTTTGTCGTGCAACACGGCAAAGAGAAATAGCCCCGAAGCCGGCAGCTGTACTCCGCTGAATTTCAATAACCCGGGTCTGGTCGTTGACATGGGGGTTGGCCTCTGGGCATGGCCGCTGCCTATGGATTATGATAACGACGGTGACAATGACTTGGTTGTATCATGTCCTGATGTACCTTTTAACGGCATATGGTTTTTTGAAAATATGTCAGGTCACTCAGAGGGTACTCCTGTGTTTGCCCCCCCCGTAAGAATCGGCAATGGAGAGAGACACCTTCAGGTTTGCTTCGTGAACGGAGAACCAAGGCTACTCGGCAGAGGGGTTGAGTATCAAAATTTCAGGACAGAAGGACTATCAAACCCCGTTACACTCTTCCCTCCTGACAGCCTTGAAAAAGCCTTTACCAGGGTAAGATTCAGCCAGTGGAAATATGTTGACTATGAGAATGACGGTGATCTCGACCTCATTGTCGGTATTGACCACTGGGGTGACTATGGATGGGATAATGCGTTTGACAGCCTCGGGAACTGGGTGAATGGCCCGTTGCATGGTTATGTCTTTCTTCTTGAGAATACAGGGCAGAAGTATGAAAACAGGGGGATGATATCAGCAGGAGGCAAACCTGTTGATGTATACGGGGCTCCCACACCATGCATGGATGACTTTGACGGCGACGGTGACCTGGATCTGATATGCGGGGAGTTCACTGACAGGATTACATGGTTCGAGAATGTTGGTACAAGGAATAAACCTGATTTTGCAGCAGGCAGGTTCATTTCCAATGAGGATGGCGTTATAACAATGGATCTGCAGATGATAATCCCTGTCTCTCTCGACTGGGACAAGGATGGTGACATTGACCTGATTGTTGGTGATGAGGACGGAAGAGTCGCCTTTATTGAAAACAGGGGAGAGGTAAAGGATAATATGCCATCGTTCAGAAGTCCTGTCTACTTCAGGCAGAAAGCAGACCTTCTTAAG